>NZ_JBEOXE010000037.1:0-81628 GCF_040296485.1 Streptomyces sp. NPDC002138
GGGCGGCAGCGGCAGCTCCGGCATCGGGTGTGCGGACAGGGCGACCAGGTCGGAAACCCCGTACCAGTCCACACCCGCAGTGGGTGGCGTGCGCACCGCCGTACGTTCTCTCAATGCACCGGGACCGCTTCCGGCGCGGCGGCGCTCGCCACGCCCTTCCTGCCGCCCAGGTGATTGAAGGCCAGGTTGAGCACGATGGCCACCACGCAGCCCGTGCTGATGCCCGAGTCGAGGACGACCAGCAGGTCCTTCGGGAAGGCGTGGTAGAAGCCCGGCGCCGCGATCGGGATCAGGCCGATCCCGAGGGAGGCGGCGACGATCAGGGCGTTCTCGCCCTTCTCCATGGCCGCGCCCGCCAGGGTCTGGATGCCGCTGGCCGCGACCGAGCCGAAGAGGACGATGCCCGCGCCGCCGAGGACCGGCAGCGGGACCAGCGCGATCACGGAGGCCGCCATCGGGCACAGGCCGAGCAGGATCAGGATGCCGCCGCCGGCCGCGACGACGAACCGGCTGCGCACCTTGGTCATGGCGACCAGCCCGATGTTCTGGGCGAAGGCGCTGCACATGAACCCGTTGAACAGCGGGCTGACGGCGCTGCCGAGGGTGTCGGCGCGCAGTCCGCCCTCGATGGTCTTCGCGTCCGCCGGCCGCCCGAC
Organism: Streptomyces sp. NPDC002138; assembly: GCF_040296485.1. Taxonomy (NCBI): domain Bacteria; kingdom Bacillati; phylum Actinomycetota; class Actinomycetes; order Kitasatosporales; family Streptomycetaceae; genus Streptomyces; species Streptomyces sp. NPDC002138. Next base: position 657 of record NZ_JBEOXE010000037.1, read on the forward strand.
GATCTTGCCCAGGGCCAGGATGTCGGCGGTGGACTCCGTCATGCAGACGAGCATGACGATGCACATGGAGATGACGGCGGCGACCTGGAACTGCGGGGCCCCGAAGTGGAACGGGGTCGGGAAGCCGACCAGGTCGGCGCCCTTGATGGGGCCGAAGTCGGTCATGCCGAGCGGTATCGCGACGAGCGTGCCGACGACCAGGCCGAGCAGGATGGCGATCTGCTGGAGGAAACCGCGCAGGAACTTGCGCATCAGCAGGACGATGACCAGGGTGACCGCGGCCATCCCGATGTTCTCCATCGAGCCGTAGTCGGTGGCGGTGCGGTTGCCGCCCTGGGACCAGTTGAAGGCCACGGGCAGGAGCGATACGCCGATGAGCGTGATCACCGTACCGGTGACGACCGGCGGGAAGAAGCGGACCAGCCTGCCGAAGTAGGGGGCCGCGAGGAAACCCACCACACCGGCGACCATGATCGCGCCGAAGATGACGGGGATCGCGTCGGCGCCCTCACCCTTGCCGATGGCGATCATCGGGGTCACACCGGCGAAGGAGACGCCGTTGACGAAGGGGAGCTTGGCGCCGATCTTCCAGAATCCGAGGGTCTGGAGGAGGGTGGCGAGTCCTGCGGTGAAGAGCGAGGCGCCCATCAGGAAGGCGGTCTCGGTCGGGGAGAGACCGACGGCCGGGCCGACGATCATGGGCGGGGCGACCACACCGGCGTACATGGCGGCGACGTGCTGGAGCCCGCTGGTGAACATCTTCAGCGGAGGCAGGGTCTCGTCGACCGGGTGCTTCTCCTCCGGTACTGCGACTGCGTCTTTGCGAAACCTGGGCGTTGCGGCCACGGCTTCCTCCGGTCGGTTAAACACGTCGGCAGGGACGTGGGTGTCTTGGAGGTGGTGCGAAAGCTGTGCGAGTCGAGCTTTTGAGCCTGTGTTGAGTTGTCAGCGAGTGCCGTGCGGAGAAACGATTCGCCCGAGTCGTTCTCCTGGAGAGCTGGAGGTGCCGTGGCAGTGGCGCGGGGCACGAGCTGCGGAGCAAGTGGCACGAGTCACCGCCCCCGGGGGCGCCGTAGGAAAGCGGCACCACCCGGGACCGGCTGCCGCGGACCCCGCTCGGGTCCGCGGCGACCGGGCGGGGGCCGTCCCCCCCGACCGGACTCCCTGGGATCAGGCCTGCGCGGAGATCCGCGCGAGGCGCTGGGCCTCTTCCCGGGTGGACACCGCGATGGCGTCCTCGTCGGCGAAGAGCAGTCGGTTGTTCTCGACGATCTGCTTGCCGTTGACCAGCGAGAGGGTCACCGGGGCGGCAGCGCCGAAGACCAGGGCGGTGACCGGGTCGGCGATGGAGGAGTGCAGGAGCGTACTCAGGTTCCACATCACCAGGTCGGCGCACTTGCCGACCTCCAGCGAGCCGATGTTGTCGGCGCGGCCGAGCACCTGGGCGCCGCCGTACGTGCCGAGGCGCAGGGCCTGGCGCGCGTTGAGGGCGCGCTCGCGGTGGACCGGGTTCAGGCGGTTGATGAGCAGCGCGTTGCGCAGCTCGGTGTGCAGCTCGCCCGACTCGTTGGAGGCGGTGCCGTCCACGCCGAGGCCGACCGGGACACCGGCGGCGAGCATGTCCGGGACGCGGGCGATGCCGGCGGCCAGACGGGCGTTGGAGGACGGGCAGTGCGCCACACCGGTCTTGGTACGGGCGAACGCGGCGATGTCGGAGTCGTTCATGTGGACGCTGTGCGCCATCCACACGTCCTCGCCGAGCCAGCCGGTCGACTCGAAGTAGTCGGTCGGGCCCATGCCGAACAGTTCCTTGCAGAACTGCTCTTCCTCGACGGTCTCCGAGCCGTGCGTGTGCATGCGCACACCGAGGCGGCGGGCCATCTCGGCACCCTGCTTGAGCAGCTCGGTGGAGACCGAGAAGGGGGAGCAGGGGGCGACGGCGACCTGGGTCATCGCGTCGAAGGAGGCGTCGTGGTACTTCTTCACGGTCGCCTCGGTGTCGGCGAGCGCGCCTTCGAGGGTCTCGACCGCGTGGTCCGGCGGCAGGCCGCCGTCCTTCTCACTGCGGTCCATCGAACCGCGGGCGAGGGTGAAGCGGACGCCCATCTCGGACGCGGCGCGGATGATCGAGCCGGAGAGGTCGCCGGAGCCCTTGGGGAACACGTAGTGGTGGTCCATGGCGGTGGTGACGCCGCCCTTGGCCATCGCGGCGAGGGAGCCCTGCGCGGCCGTGTACGTCATCTGCTCGTCGATGCGCGCCCAGGTCGGGTACAGCGCGACGAGCCAGTTGAAGAGGTTGTGGTCGGTGGCCAGACCACGCGTGATCCACTGGTAGAAGTGGTGGTGCGTGTTGACCAGACCGGGGGTCACGAGGTGCCCGGTGCCGTCGATGCGGCGGACGACGTTCTCGAGGTTCTCGGGGGCCTTGCCCGCGCCGATGGACTCGATCTTGTTGCCGGCGACGACGACGTGGCCCGAGGCGTACTCGGTGTCATGCGCGTCGACGGTCGCAATCGCACAGTTCTCGATGACGATGCGCTCTACCGCGCCGTCAATGGCTGCCGATGCTGCCATGGGACTTCCTCGTGCTTTCAGTGGCGGTACGGGCACGGCAAAGCCCAGGGTTTTGAGTGCCGGAGCCGGGGGCCTTGACAGCTGACAGTACTGCCGCCCCGTGTGGTGCGTCCGGGTGCCGATTCAGGAAGCTGAAGAGTGTCGCGCCGTCCCGGGGCCACTGCGGAGCCCCGGGACACGCGTGCCGCGTCAGAGGTTGGTCATGTCCACGGGGATACGGGCGTCGACGCCGTCCCGGAGGACCGTCGCCTCGATCAGACCGTACGGGCGGTCCGCGGCGAAGTAGACCTCGTTGTCGTTCTTGAGACCGAAGGGCTCGAGGTCGACGAGGAAGTGGTGCTTGTTCGGGAGCGAGAAGCGGACCTCGTCGATCTCCGAACGGTTGTTGATGATGCGCGAACCCATCTGGTACAGGGTCTGCTGCAGCGACAGGGAGTAGGTCTCCGCGAAGGCCTGCAGCATGTGCTTGCGGGTCTCGGCGTAGGACTTCTCCCAGTTGGGCATCCGCTGCTCGTCGTCCGACCAGTGGAAGCGCCAGCGGGCGGATACCTGGGTGGCCAGGATCCGGTCGTAGGCTTCCTTGAGGGTCGTGTACTTGTCCTTCACGTAACCCCAGAACTCGGAGTTCGTGGAGTTCATGACGACCAGGTCCTTGAGGCCGGAGATGACCTCCCAGTTCTGACCGTCGTACGTGATCTGGGTGACCCGGGTCTCCTGGCCCTCACGGACGAAGGAGTGGTTCACCTCGTCGGCGCCGATGAACTTCGAGTTGGCGTCCGAGGTGGCGATCCGGCTCCAGGAGTACTCCTCGATCCGGATCCGGGCCTTCTGGATCGGCTCCTGGCTGTTCACGAACCAGCGCGCCAGGTGGATGCCGAACTGCTCGGCGGACTCGATGCCGTACTCCTTGGCGAACGCGTACACCGTGTTCTTGGTGGTGTCCGTCGGCAGGACGTTCGCGTTCGAGCCGGAGTAGTGGACGTCGTCCATGTCGCCCGAGAGGGCGACCGAGACGTTCAGGTCCTTGATGTGGTGGGTGTCGCCGTCCCGCGTGATCTTGACGACGCGGTTCTCTGCTTTGCCGTACTGGTTCTGGCCGAGAATCGTGGCCATGCTAGCTCCCTCGGTAAACGGAGTAGCCGAACGGGTTGAGCAGCAGCGGTACGTGGTAATGCTCGCCCGGGTTGACCGAGAAGGTAATGGTCACCTCGGGGAAGAACGCACCGCTGTCCCTTACGCGGGGGGCGTCCTGCTGCGCCTCGGCTTGCTTCTTGGAAAAGTACGTCTCGGTCTCGAAGTCGAGCCGTACGTGGGTGGTGCCCTCCGGCAGGGCCGGCAGGTCCTTGCAGCGGCCGTCCGCGTCGGTGGCGGAGCCACCCAGGGCGGTCCATGCGCCGTCGAGGCCCGTACGGGCCGACAGGGCGATGGCCACGCCTTCGGCGGGGCGGCCGATGCTCGTGTCCAGGATGTGCGTGGACACGGAAGCGGTGGTGTCGGTGCTCATGCGCTCTCTTCCTCGACGAGTCGGGTCAGGCGAATCCGGTTGATCTTGACGAGCTCACCGCGGGCGATCTCTCGCTCCTGCTCCGGCGAGTTGCCGATCCGGGTCTTGACCGCGTCCCGCATGAACTCACCGGTCGCACCGGTGGCACAGATGAGGAAGACGTGACCGAACTTCTCCTGGTAGGCCAGGTTCAGCTCGAGCAGCTCGGTCTTCAGCTCCTCGGAAGCTCCGGCCATCCCCCGCTGTTCGCGGGCGGAGGTCGGGTCACCAGGCTTCGGCCGGCCGATCGGCGCGTGGCCCCCCATCGCCTCGCCCAGGTCCTCGGCGGTCAGCTCCGCCATGGCGGATTCGTTGGCCGAGAAGAGGGAGTCGACGGTGGTGAAGGGGCGCTGGGCGAGCATCTTGCTCCCCCAGGCCGAGCTGGCGCACACCTCGTGCAGCTCAGCCGTGGCCGCGCTGTCGTCCAAGGTGTTGATCCGGGTGAGACCCGGGGTCGGACTCGAAGTCACGGTAGGCCTCCGTGGCCTTGTTGCTTAACGGGCTGGGCATAGCTAACGCCCTCGACAACACGGCGTCAACACTTTGTTGAAACTTCCCGTACACAAAAGCCGCCGCCCGGGTGAATTGGGCGGCGGCTGGTCACCGTGGGTCAGGCTGCGTTCACTCCGAGGTCGAGGCGTCGGCCGCTTTGGGAGGGTTCGACTCCCGGTTCAAGTAGTTGTAGACCGTGAAGCGGCTCACCCCGAGGGCGCCCGCGACGGTCTCGACGCCGTGCCGGACCGAGAAGGCGCCGCGCGCCTCCAGTATCCGTACGACGTCCTGCTTGGCCTTGCGGTCCAGCTGCGCCAACGGTACGCCGTGCCGGCGCTCCAGCGCCGCCAGGATCCGCTCCAGCGAGTCGGAGAGCTGCGGAAGCCGCACGGCGAGGAGATCCTGGCCCTCCCAGGCGAGGACGACGTCGTCGGGCTGGGCCAGGGCCGGATCCATCAGCTCTCCCCCCATGGCGTCCACCAGCGGCTTGACCGCGGTGACGAACGGGTGATCGCGGGGCTCGGTCACGGCGTGTCCTCCCCGATCACGTTGACCTGCAGCGACACGCGCGTGGCACCGGCTCCCAGCGCGTCGCGCAGCAACGCGCCGACCGCGTCCAGCACGGCGGCCGACTCCCCCTCGGCGGTATTGCCGAACGGGCCGACATCCACCGCGTCCAGTTGCGCCGAACGCATGACCTCGCGAGCGGCCACGGCATGGGCGGGGGCCTCTTCGAGATCGAAGGGCTCGGTCGTGAACTCCACTCTCAATCGCACGCGGGTCAAGCTACCTCGCACTCAGGACTTTTCGGGAGTCCGTACTTGACAAGTGCGGCGCACTGCTTGCAGTCTTCCATCAAGCAGAAAACAACTTCCGCGATACGGAAGGAGCGCACACCCCTCATGGGATACACGGACCAGCGCTTCGATGTGAACCTCTCGATCCTCTTCACGGAACTCCCGCTTCTGGAGCGTCCCGCGGCTGCCGCCGCGGCCGGCTTCACCGCGGTCGAGCTGTGGTGGCCCTGGATCGAAACCCCCACTCCCGCCCAGTCGGAGCTGGACGTCCTCAAGAAGGCTCTTGAGGACGCCGGCACCCAGCTGGTGGGCCTGAACTTCTACGCCGGTCAGCTGCCGGGACCGGACCGCGGCGCGGTTTCCGTACCCGGCGACGAGTCGGACCGCTTCAACGCCAACATCAACGTGGCGGCGGACTTCGCCGCCTCGGTCGGCTGCAAGGCCCTGAACGCCCTCTACGGCAACCGCGTCGAGGGTGTGGACCCGGCCGTGCAGGACGAGCTGGCGCTGAAGAACCTGGTCGTGGCGGCGCAGGCCGCGGACCGGGTCGGCGCGATCCTCCTGATCGAGACCCTGAACAAGCCCGAGTCGCCGCTCTACCCCCTGGTGAGCGCCCCGGCCGGCATCGCAGTGGTGGACAAGGTGAACGAGGCCACCGGCCTCGGCAACGCCAAGTTCCTGCTCGACCTGTACCACCTGGCGATGAACGATGAGGACCTCTCCGAGGTCATCGAAAAGTACGCCGCCAAGACCGGGCACGTCCAGATCGCGGACAAGCCGGGACGCGGTGCCCCCGGCACCGGCGAGCTGCCTCTCGAGGAGCTCCTGGACCAGCTGAAGAAGGCCGGATACGAGGGCTACGTAGGCCTCGAGTACAAGGCCGCCGACGCCGCCGCCTCCTTCGAGTGGCTGGCCGCCGAGGCCCGCGCCGCGAAGTAAGCGGACAAAGTCCGGGCGATCAGCCAGGCACGCCACACACTTTTCGTACAAAGCATTAAGAGAAGGACCCTCATCATGAGCACCCTCCCCAAGATTGCCTGGATCGGTCTCGGAATCATGGGCTCCCCCATGGCCGAGAACCTCCTGAAGGCCGGCTACTCGGTCACCGGCTTCACGCTGGAGCAGGACAAGCTGGACCGCCTGGCCGCCGCCGGCGGCGGTGTGGCCGGCTCGATCGCCGAGGCCGTCAAGGACGCCGATGTCGTCATCACGATGGTGCCCGCCTCCCCGCAGGTCGAGGCCATCTCGTACGGCGAGAACGGCATCCTCGCGAACGCCAGGTCCGGCGCGCTGATCATCGACATGTCGTCGATCACCCCGCAGACCTCGATCGACCTGGCGAAGAACGCCGCCGAGAAGGGCATCCGCGTCATCGACGCGCCCGTCTCCGGCGGTGAGGCCGGCGCCATCGAGGCCGTACTGTCGATCATGGTCGGCGGCGAGCAGGCCGACTTCGACGAGGCCCTCCCGATCCTCGAGGCCCTCGGCAAGACCATCGTGCTCTGCGGCCCGCACGGCTCCGGCCAGACGGTCAAGGCCGCGAACCAGCTCATCGTCGCGGTGAACATCCAGGCGTGCGCCGAGGCCGTCGTCTTCCTCGAGAAGTCCGGCGTGAACCTCCAGGCCGCCCTGGACGTCCTCAACGGCGGTCTGGCCGGCTCCACGGTCCTGACCCGCAAGAAGGACAACTTCCTGAACCGCGACTTCAAGCCCGGTTTCCGGATCGACCTGCACCACAAGGACATGGGCATCGTCACCGACGCCGCCCGCAACGTCGGTGCGGCCCTCCCGGTCGGCGCGGTCGTCGCCCAGCTCGTCGCCTCGCTGCGCGCCCAGGGTGACGGCGGCCTGGACCACTCCGCGCTGCTCCGCGCGGTCGAGCGCCTCTCCGGCGCCCAGATCTGAGCCCGCGGCCCGCTCGCCGGGCCGCGCTCCTCCCCGCTCGCGGGGACCTGAGTTTCCGGATGGTGCCGGTGCTGACACCTGTCCTGTCGCGCCCAAGCGCCGGCACCGTCCGGATTACCTCTCCTTCAGCCTTTCTCCATCTTTCTTCAACAAACTGTTGACGTTGGGTTCGAGCCGAAATTAGGCTCGCTCCGCATGCCGGAAGACTCTTTCCGCCAGCAGTTCCCCGTACGGAAGGTCACCATGTCGAAGCGCACGCTGACGACCGAGTCCGGCGCCCCGGTCGCCGACAACCAGAACTCCGCCACCGCCGGCGTCGGTGGCCCGCTCCTGATTCAGGACCAGCAGCTCCTTGAGAAGCTCGCCCGCTTCAACCGCGAGCGCATCCCGGAGCGCGTGGTGCACGCCCGCGGCAGCGCCGCGTACGGCCACTTCGAGGTGACGGACGACGTCACCGCGTACACCAGCGCCGCGTTCCTGAACACGGTCGGCAAGAAGACCGAGACCTTCCTGCGGTTCTCCACCGTGGCCGACTCGCTCGGCGGCGCGGACGCCGTGCGTGACCCCCGCGGCTTCGCGCTGAAGTTCTACACCGAAGAGGGCAACTACGACCTCGTCGGCAACAACACCCCGGTGTTCTTCATCAAGGACCCGATCAAGTTCCCCGACTTCATCCACTCCCAGAAGCGCGACCCCTTCACGGGCAAGCAGGAGCCGGACAACGTCTGGGACTTCTGGGCGCACGCCCCCGAGGCGACGCACCAGATCACCTGGCTGATGGGTGACCGCGGTATCCCGGCGTCGTACCGTCACATGAACGGCTACGGCTCCCACACGTACCAGTGGACCAACGCCCAGGGCGAGGCCTTCTTCGTCAAGTACCACTTCAAGACGAACCAGGGCATCCGCTGCCTCTCGGCCGAGCAGGCCGCCGAGCTCGTCGGCTCGGACGCGAACTCGCACCAGACCGACCTGCTCCAGGCGATCGAGCGCGGCGTGAACCCGAGCTGGACCCTCTACGTCCAGATCATGCCCGCCGCCGAGGCCGCGGACTACCGCTTCAACCCGTTCGACCTCACCAAGGTGTGGCCGCACAGCGACTACCCGCTGCAGCGCGTGGGCCGTCTGGTCCTCGACCGCAACCCGGACAACGTCTTCGCCGAGGTCGAGCAGTCGGCCTTCTCCCCGAACAACTTCGTCCCGGGCATCACCGCCTCGCCGGACAAGATGCTCCAGGGTCGTCTCTTCGCGTACGCCGACGCCCAGCGCTACCGCCTCGGTGTGAACCACACCCTGCTGCCGGTCAACGCTCCGAAGGCGGGCAAGGCCGAGAACTACGGCCGCGACGGTGTCATGGCGCTGCGCAACGGTTCGCGCCACGACAAGAACTACGAGCCCAACTCGCACCAGGGCCCGGTCGAGACCGGCCTGGCGCTCGGCGCCCCGCTCGCGGTCAGCGGCTACACGGGCACGCACGAGGCCCCGGCCCACACCAAGGACGACGACTTCTTCCAGGCCGGTGAGCTCTACCGCCTGATGTCCGAGGACGCGAAGCAGCGTCTGGTGGCGAACATCGCCGGTGGCCTCTCGCAGGTCACCCTCGAGGACGTCATCGAGAAGAACCTGGCTCACTTCCACGCCGCCGACGCCGACTACGGCAAGCGCGTCGAGGAGGCCGTTCGCGCCCTGCGCGAGGGCTGAGCCACCCAGGCTGCGTCCGGAATTTGACGGGAGGTCAGATTCCGGGTGCTGAGCCCGCACCGTGGACCCGGATGAGGGGTGGTACGCGGTGAGGGCAGACTGCGCCAGCCCATGCGGCTGGCGCCGCGTGAGGACCGCGGTGGTGTCGAGCCAGTGCGGTGGTAAAGGCCCAGCGGCTTGTCTCTTGACCTGAGGGAGACCAAGCCAAGGTGTCCTGTCGCCACCACCGCGGTCCCAGCCATTCCCCTCCCCTATATAGGGGACAGCCATATAGGGGACAGCCTCCCCCACAGACCCCGCCCGGCGGGTGCGAATGTCCTGTCGCGCCAGCCTCGTCCCGTCGGGCGGTCACAAGCCAGAGCGCCGAGTCACGGACGGTCCCGTGACTCGGCGCTTTGCTGTGCCCGGTGCCCGGTGCCCGGTGCCCGGCGGGGCTCCGGGGCGGGTCAGGCGCGTTCGGTCAGGCGGCCGTACAGCTCCGGGCGGCGGGTCCGCATCAGGCCGAACTCCAGCCAGTCGCGCCGCTGGTCGAGGTCGAGGTCGGCGACGAGGACCGCGGGCCGGTCGCGCGGGGCGCGCAGCACGACCCGGCCGTAGGGGTCGGAGATGAACGAGGACCCGTAGAAGGTGGAGCGGCCCTCGGTGCCGATCCGGTTGGGCACGATCATGAAGAGCGCGTTCGCCAGGCCGTTCGCGCTGATCGCGTGCTCCCACATCGGCCGGGTGTCGAAGTCCGGGAGGTCCACCTCGGAGCCGATCGCCGTGGGGTGGACGAGGATCTCGGCGCCGTGCAGCGCGTAGGCGCGGGCCAGCTCCGGGAACCACTCGTCCCAGCAGGTGGGGAAGCCGAAGCGGGCCCCTTCGAGGCCGACGACCGGGAACCCGCTGTCACCGGGGCGGAAGCACAGGTCCTCGCGGTAGCCGGGGAAGGCCGGGATGTGGTTCTTGCGCGTACGGGCGATCAGCTTGCCGTCCGGGTCCACGCAGACGGCGGTGTTGTAGCCGAGGCCGCCGTCCTCGGCCCGCTCGTAGAGCGAGGCGTGCACCGTGATGCCGAGGCCGGTGGCCAGCTCGCCGATCAGCCGGACGGTCGGACCGCTCTCGACGTCTTCCAGATAGCGGGCGGCGCCGTCGCCCATCGGGTCGTCGGTGTTGCAGAAGTAGGGGCTGCGGGTGAGTTCGGGCAGGCAGACCACCTGCGCGCCCTCGGCGGCGGCCAGGGCCACGCCCTGGCGCAGCCGCTCGTCGTGCTCGCTCTCGTCGGCGTACCAGCGCGTCTGGACCAGGCCGACGCGCAGCGCCTCGCGCTCGGCGGGGTGGAGCCGGGCCGGCGAGCCGAGCGGGGAGCCGTAGGAGGTGCGGAGTTCGTACCCGGTGTCGCTCATGCCGTGAGGTCCTTCGGGAGCTGCTGGGTGATGCAGTGGACACCGCCACCGCCGTACGCGAGGACGGGGGTCGGCACGCCGACCACCGTGCGGCCTGGCAGGGCCGCGGCGATGACGGCGAGGGCGGCCTCGTCCGCCGCGGCGCCGCCGACCGGGACCACGCAACCGCCGTTGGCCAGGTAGAAGTTGAGGTAGCCGACCTCGACCGGGGTGCCTTCCACCTCGCCGTGGACGGTCTGCGGGACCTTGACGATCTCCAGGGCGCGGCCGCGGGCGTCCGTACTGGACTCCAGGACCGCGAGGTTGGCGCGCATGCGGACGTGGTCGGGGTGCGCCGGGTCGTCCGGCAGGGAGACGACGACCGTGGCGGGAGCGACGAAGGCGGCGACGCCGTCCACGTGCCCGTCGGTCTCCGTGTCCTCAAGGCCCCCGTACGGCAGCCAGATGACCTTCTCGACGCCGAGCCGCCGCTTGAGCTCGTCCTCGATCTCGGTACGGCTCATCCGCGGGTTGCGGTTGGGGTGGAGCAGGCACTGTTCGGTGGTGATCAGGGTGCCTTCGCCGTCCACCGTGAAGGCGCCGCCCTCCAGGACCATGGAGGAGTGGACGCGCGGGATGCCGAGGCGGTCCAGCAGCAGGGAGCCGAGCTTGTCGTCGGCGGCCCAGGGGTAGTGCTTCTCGCCCCACGCGTTGAACCGGAAGTCGACGCCGACCCGGGCGCCGTGCTCGTCGTGGGCGAAGACGGGTCCGGAGTCCCGGAGCCAGGAGTCGTCGATGGGCAGCTCGATGATCTCGATGGCGGGGTCGTCGCCGCAGAAGGCGCGGGCCTCTTCGGCGCGGCCGGGCGCGGCGACCATGATGACCGGCTCGAAGGCGGCGATGGCGCGGGCCACGGCGGCGTACTCGTGCTTGGCGGCCTCGAAGGCGGGCCCCCACAGGGAGGGCCGGGTCGGCCAGGCCATCAGACAGGCTTCGTGCTCGGCCCATTCGGCGGGCATGCGCGGGTTCATCGGAGTACTCCCTCGGTACGGCGGGCCTGGATCCCCGAGACTCGTTCTGACTGAATTTTCAGTCAGAACGAATCGCCTGAGAAGTGAGTCAGGAAGGCGGGTGAGGGCTATCGTGTACCTGACTGAAAGGTCAGTCAAGGGGTTCTCGACGGAAGGTGCGATCCGCGTGGGGCCGAGGTCTCCACCGCGCTGGTCTACTACCACGGCCTGAGCGAGCGCTGGCTGAGCGGCTCGCTGACGGTCGAGCGGGCGCGCGCCCTGCTCGCGGGCGCGGTGGACGCGGAGCTGGGGCCGCGCCCCGCGGAGCGGCGCACCACCGGGACCTGTGGCCCGTAGCGGACGCGGAACGGCCCCCGCCCCTCCTCGCGGAGGGACGGGGGCCGTCTCGTACTACTGAGCCGGTCAGACCATCGCTACGGTCCCGGCGGTCAGACCAGCGGGCGGATCGCGGTCGGGGCGTGGCCCGGCTCCGTGGCGATCTCTTCCCACTCGTTGATGGCGTCGATACCGGCGGCGCCCATCGAGATGTTCGTGACGCGCTCCAGGATCGCCTCGACGACGACCGGGACGCGGAACTCGGCGGCCAGCTTCTTGGCCTGCTCCAGGGCGGCGCCCAGCTCGTTCGGGTCCGTCACGCGGATGGCCTTGCAGCCCAGACCCTCGACGACCTTGACGTGGTCGACGCCGTAGACACCCAGCTCCGGGGAGTTGATGTTCTCGAACTCCAGGTTGACCTGGAAGTTGATGTCCAGGCCGCGCTGCGCCTGACGGATCAGGCCGAGGTACGCGTTGTTGACGAGCACGTGGACGTACGGGATGTTGTGCTGCGCACCGACGGCCAGCTCCTCCAGCATGAACTGGAAGTCGTAGTCACCGGAGAGCGCGACGACCGGGGTCGTCGGGTCGGCGGTGGCGACACCGAGCGCGGCCGGGATCGTCCAGCCGAGCGGGCCGGCCTGGCCGCAGTTGATCCAGTGGCGCGGCTTGTAGACGTGCAGCATCTGCGCACCGGCGATCTGGGACAGACCGATGGTGGTGACGTAGCGGGTCTCGGGGCCGAACGCCTTGTTCATCTCCTCGTAGACGCGCTGCGGCTTCATGGGGATGTTGTCGAAGTGCGTGCGGCGCTGCAGGGTCGCCTTGCGCTCCTGCGTCTCCGCGGCCCACGCCGAGCGGTCGGGGAGCTTGCCCTCGGCCTTCAGCTCCTTGGCGACCTCGACGAACAGCTCGAGCGCGCGCTTCGCGTCGGACGCGAAACCGAAGTCCGGGGCGAAGATCTTGCCGATCTGGGTCGGCTCGATGTCGACGTGGACGAACTTGCGGTCCTTGGTGTAGACGGCCAGGTCACCGGTGTGACGGTTGGCCCACCGGTTGCCGATGCCGAGGACGAAGTCCGAGGCGAGCAGGTTCTCGTTGCCGTAGCGGTGCGAGGTCTGCAGGCCGACCATGCCGGCGTTCAGCTCGTGGTCGTCCGCGATGATGCCCCAGCCCATGAGGGTGGGGATGACCGGCGTGCCGGTCAGCTCGGCGAACTCGACCAGCAGCGCCGAGGCGTCGGCGTTGATGATGCCGCCACCGGCGACGATCAGCGGCTTCTCGGACTCCAGGAGGAACCGGATGGCCTTCTCGGCCTGTGCGCGGGTCGCCTGCGGCTTGTAGACCGGCAGCGGCTCGTAGGTCTCCGGGTCGAACTCGATCTCCGTCAGCTGGACGTCGATCGGCAGGTCGATCAGGACCGGGCCCGGACGGCCGGAGCGCATGAGGTGGAACGCCTGCTGGAAGACGCCCGGGACCTGCGCGGCCTCGAGGACCGTGGTCGCGGCCTTGGTGACCGGCTTGGCGATCGAGGCGATGTCGACGGCCTGGAAGTCTTCCTTGTGGAGCTTCGCGACCGGGGCCTGGCCGGTGATGCACAGGATCGGGATCGAGTCCGCGATGGCCGAGTAGAGGCCGGTGATCATGTCGGTGCCGGCGGGGCCGGACGTACCGATGCAGACACCGATGTTGCCCGGGGCGGTACGGGTGTAGCCCTCGGCCATGTGCGAGGCGCCCTCGACGTGACGAGCGAGGGTGTGCTTGATGCCACCGACGTTCTTCAGCTCGCGGTAGAAGGGGTTGATGGCAGCGCCGGGCACGCCAAACGCTTGCGCGACACCTTCACGCTTGAGGATCTCCACTGCAGCGGCGGCGGCTGTCATACGAGGCATCGAGTACTCCTGCGGGTCAGGCGGTCAGGCTTTTCCGTAATCCGGAAGTTTTGTTCTGCTATACGGAACAAGCTAAGCGGCGACCTCCCGCACGTCAAGGCGGCGGGGAACCCCGGAAACCACCAAAAGCCGCGATCGGCTCGGTGAGTTGCACAAAAGCCCGGGCGGAAGAGACGCCCTGGGGGCCGACATCGGCGACCCGCACCCCCCGGGGGTCGCCGGTGGTGGAGCATGGACCCACGCACAGCGACGGAGGGGGCACACAGCTCATGGCGGAATCGGTTCCGGTGCGCTGCCCGGCGTGCCTGCGCGAGAACGGCTACACCGCTCCGGTCTTCCCGTGCGCCTGCGGGAGCCCGGTCACGCCGCCCCTGGACCTGTCGGTTCCGCCGCAGCCGCTGACGCATCGCACCTGGTCAGAGGCCTGGGTGCCGGTGCGGTGCGCGGTGTGCGGGCGGGTGAGCGAGTGGCCGCACCCCGAGGTGGGGTGCGCGTCGTGCGGGACGGTGGTGCGGGTCGCGGTGGATCCGGTGCGGCCGGTGCGGCCGACCGATCGGGGGCATCCGGCGGCTCCGGCGACTCCGGGGCGGCGCGGGGATCCGCGTCCGGCGTCCATGCCGACGCCCCCGCCGGGCGCACCGGAGCCGGGCGCCCCGACGCCGGGCGCCCCGACGCCGGGCGCCCCGGCGCCGCGGCCCGCGTTCCGGCCGGTGACCATCCGCACGGCCCGGGACGCGGTGTCGACGGCCGCGCTGTATCTGCGCTGGCTCGGTTTCCGGGACGTACGCCAGCCCGACGCGCGTCCGGTGCCGTCGGCGGCGGTGGACCTACGGGCGCCCGGCCTGGTCGCGCAGGTCGATCCGACGACGGCGCCGGCCGGGCTGCGGGCGGTGGAGTGCGTCTGGCTGAACGGCCTGACCGCCTCCTGCACCAGCGTCTACTTCTCCCTGGCCGGATATACGGAGGACGCGCGGGCGCGCGCGGACGACCTGGGCCTGCCGCTGTTCGTGATGGACCTGACCGGGATGCCCCAGCCGGTGAACGACCCGGCTGACGAACTGGTCGGTACGGGCGCGCAGGACTGACCGGGCAGGATTGACCAGAAAGTCAGGGCCTGGGCTCGGAACACGCCATCGTCCCGTGTTGTTGCTGGTGACTGCCGGTCTTTCGATTCCGAGGAGAACACCTTGAGCCTGTACGACATCCCGCTGACCACCCTGTCCGACGAGCCCACCAGCCTCGGAGCGCACAAGGGCAAGGCGATCCTGCTCGTGAACACCGCCTCCCAGTGCGGGCTGACCCCGCAGTACTCGGGGCTCGCCCGCCTGCAGTTCAAGTACGCGGAAAAGGGCTTCACGGTGATCGGCGTACCGTGCAACCAGTTCGGCGGCCAGGAGCCCGGCACGGCGGACGACATCCAGACGTTCTGCGCCGCCGGGTTCGGTGTCACCTTCCCCATGCTGGAGAAGTCCGAGGTGAACGGTGAGAACCGGCACCCGCTGTACACCGAACTCGTGAAGACCCCCGACGCCGAGGGCGAGGCGGGCGACATCCAGTGGAACTTCGAGAAGTTCCTGATCTCCCCCGAGGGCGAGGTCGTCGGCCGCTTCCGCCCGCGCACCGAGCCGGAGGCCCCCGAGGTCGTCGCCGCCATCGAGGCCCTCCTGCCCGCCTGATCCTCCCGCCTGGTCCTCGCGCCTGATCCTCGCGCCTGCCCGGCTCTCCTGGCCGGCTCTCCTGGCCGCCCGCCCTTCCGACCCGCCTGACCTGACGGTCAGCGCAGGTCGTTCTCGTCGTACTCGTGCGCCGAACCGAGGGCGGTCAGCTCGCGCAGCTCCACCCGGCGGATCTTGCCGGACACCGTCTTCGGCAGCTCGGCGAACTCGATGCGCCGGATCCGCTTGTACGGGGAGAGCACGGCGCGGGAATGCTCGAAGAGCGCCCGGGCCGTCTCCGGCCCGGGCTCCCAGCCCGCCGCCAGGGCGATGTACGCCTTGGGCACGGCGAGCCGCAGCGGGTCCGGGGCCGGGACGACGGCCGCTTCGGCCACCGCCTCGTGCTCCAGCAGGGCGCTTTCCAGCTCGAACGGGGAGATCTTGTAGTCGGAGGCCTTGAAGACGTCGTCGGCCCGCCCGACGTAGGTGAGGTAGCCCGCGGAATCGCGCGAGGCGATGTCACCCGTGCGGTAGACCCCGCCCGCCATGGCCTCGGCGGTGCGCTCCTCGTCGTCGCGGTACCCGGTCATCACACCGGCGGGCCGGGTGCCGAGGTCCACGCACAGCTCACCCTCGTCCGCGGACTCCTTCCCGCTGACCGGGTCCACGAGCACGATCTTGTAACCGGGCGCCGGGCGTCCCATCGAGCCCGGCTTGACCGGGACCCCGGGGAAGTTGCCCACCTGGAGGGTGGTCTCGGTCTGCCCGAACCCGTCGCGGATCGTCACGCCCCAGGCCCGGCGGACCTTGTCGATCACCTCGGGGTTGAGCGGCTCGCCCGCCGCGACCAGCTCGCGCGGCGGGGTGCGCAGCGCGCCGAGGTCGGACTGGATCAGCATCCGCCACACCGTCGGCGGAGCGCAGAAGGATGTCACCCCGCCCCGGTCCATTTCCGCCATGAGCCGCTCGGCGTCGAAGCGGGTGTAGTTGTGGATGAAGACGGTCGCGCCCGCGTTCCACGGCGCGAAGACGTTGGACCAGGCGTGCTTGGCCCAGCCGGGCGAGGAGATGTTGAGGTGGACGTCGCCGGGGCGCAGGCCGAGCCAGTACATGGTGGACAGGTGCCCGATGGGATACGAGGCGTGCGTGTGCTCCACCAGCTTGGGCCGGGCGGTGGTCCCGGAGGTGAAGTAGAGCATGAGCGGGTCCCCGGCGAGGGTCTCCCCGTCGGGCGTGAAGCCGGAGGGCGGGCCGGCCGGGTGGGGGCCGCCGCCCTCGGCGTGGCCGGGGCCGCTCTCGTACATGTCCGAGAGCCGCAGCCAGCCCGCCGGTACGTCGTCCCCCGCGGCGATCCGCGTGTAGGTGCCCGGTACGTCCGCGAACTTCCCGGTGTCCTCGGCGCGCGCGATGACGTGGCGGGCGCGGCCGCGCTCGACCCGGTCGGCCAGGTCGTGGGGGCCGAGCAGCGGGGTGGCGGGGATGACCACGGCCCGCAGCTTCATGGCGGCGAGCATCACCTCCCACAGCTCGCGCTGGTTGCCGAGCATGACGATGATCCGGTCGCCCGCCGCGACACCCTGGGCGCGGAGCCAGTTCGCGGCCACGTCCGACCGTACGGCCATGTCGGCGAAGGAGACGCCCTCGCTCGTGCCGTCCTCTTCGACGATCCGCAGGGCGTCGGTGGTGTTTCCGGCCGCGATGTGGTCGAACCAGTCCAGGGCCCAGTTGAAGCGCTCGGGCCGGGGCCAGGTGAAATGCGCGTACGCCTCGTCGTACGCGCCGCGCCGCTCGAGGAGGAAGTCGCGGGCGGCCAGGAACTGTGCGGTGGCCGAGGCGGAGGCGTCGTCGTTCAGTGTCATGGCACGCATCGTGCCGTGCCCCCGGGACGCACCACCAGAGCGGCGTCAGCCGGTGATTGACCCGAAGCGCACTCCCCCCGGTCCCGCGTCGCCTCTTCCCACCATCCCTTCGAGCAGCAACTCCCCCTCGGCCACGATCGCTTGACGCTGCGTCCGGGTCGCCTCGCCGAACAGTTCGACGGTCAGGACGCCGTCCGTCTCCTTCCACACCCCGGCGACGAACCCGTCGACGAGCAGGGTGCGGTACGCCTGGTTCCCCTTCCAGGTACGGCCCTTGAGGGCGGTGGGGATCAGTCGGGAGCGGTCGGCGTGGGAGAGGAGCAGGTTGTCGAATTCGGGCAGGAACCGCGGCGGCGCGGGCGTGTCGACGTCGGGGCGGGGCGCGTCCGGCAAGTCGAAGAGTTCCACGCCGTTCTCGTCGCGGAAGACGAGCAGCCGGGGCCGCAGCCGCTCGAAGGACTCGCGCAGCCGGGTGAGCCCGGCCCAGATCTGCATGTCCTTGACGGAGGCGGGCCCGAAGGCGCCGAGGTAGCGGAGCACGACGTCGTCGGGGGGCGGCGGCGGTACGTCGAGGACCGGGCGGCCGAGCCAGTTCTCGAGGGTGGTGAGGCGGACCTGCCCGCTGCGCCCCCACACCCCGCGCGGGGTGACCTGGACGAGGGGCAGCTTGCAGCGCGCGGCGGTGGCGAGCGACGGCGCGTCGGCGTCCGGCCACTCGCGCAGCAGCTCCTCCCGGATCTCCCCCATGGTGCGGGGCTCGCCCCCGTCGACGAAGGCGCGCGCGAGCCGGGCGAGGCGTTCCAGGTCGACGCCGACGAGCCCCTTCCGGAAGTTCCCGATCTCCCGGTCCCGGGCGGGCTGGACCAGCGGGCGCAGGGCGAGGGCGTCCTCGGCGGTGTGGGTGTGGATCGTGGACCGCATGGTCACCATGCGCACCACCTGGCGCGACTCCATCAGCCCGGCCAGCTCTTCGGGCCGGAACCCGGCGAGGCGCGCGTGCAGCTGGTAATACGGCGGCTTGACGTTCTGCGCCTGGAGCCCGACGAGGTGCGCGACCGCGTCCAGGGCGGACCGCTCGACACGGCCGAGGAGCAGCTGCCGGGCGAGCGTGGCCCGGTTCAGCGCGCGGGACCCGAGCACGCCGCCGGGCGCGTGATGAGCTGTCGAGGTGACCATGACGGCACGCTAGCCCAGCCCACGGCCGACTCGCCCGGTTCGGTGGCACCCGTACGCGGGCGCCCCAGTCACGGGGTGACTGCCGGGGGATCGGGCATACGCTCGACGGCTTGGCCCCGTGGGGTGTCTTTGCACCCCTATACCCTGCATTTCCCACATATCCTTCAGGTGCCACCGCACTCGCTCGCACTCCCCCGCACTCCCCCGCCCACCCACCTCCGACCGGAAGCGGACCCCGATGCCGGAGCGCCCAGACCGCCGCCGCCCCACTCCGCCGCCCCCTTCCGCGCCCGCGCCCGTACCCCCGGGCCACCGGAGCGTGGTCGACTCGGCCGTGTACCACGCGGGCCGCAGAATCGCCTCCCCAGCCGGCCTCGCCGAGACCTTCCGCCGCCTGCGCGAGCAGCCGGGCGGCATGGCATGGATCGGCCTGCACCGGCCCACCGAATCCGAACTCCACTCCCTGGCAACCGAGTTCAACCTCCACCCGCTCTCCATCGAGGACGCGCTGGAGGCCCACCAGCGACCCAAGCTCGAGCGCTACGGCGACACCCTCTTCGTCGTGCTCCGCGCGGCTCGCTACGTGGACGCCCTGGAGGAGGTCGACTTCGCCGAGCTGCACATCTTCGTGGGCCCCGACTTCCTGATCACGGTCCGCCACGGCGCGGCCCCGGACCTCCCGTCGGTCCGCCGCCGCATGGAGGAGACCCCGGCCCTGCTGGCCCTCGGCCCGGAGGCAGCGCTGTACGCGATCCTCGACGACGTGGTCGACGGCTACGCCCCGGTCGTCGAGGGGGTGCAGAACGACATGGACGAGATCGAGACCGAGGTCTTCCGCGGCGACCCCGAGGTCTCCCGACGCATCTACGAACTCTCCCGCGAAATGGTCGAGTTCCAGCGCGCCACCCGCCCCCTGGTGGGCATGCTCCACAGCCTGATGGCGGGCTTCGCGAAGTACGGCACGGACGAGGAGCTCCAGCGCTACCTCCGCGACGTCGCGGACCACGTCACCCACACCAGCGAACGCGTGGACGGCTTCCGCCAGGCCCTCACCGAAATCCTGACGGTCAACGCCACCCTGGTCTCCCAACAACAGAACGCCGAAATGCGCGCCTTGGCCGAGGCAGGCTTCGAACAGAACGAGGAAATCAAGAAGATCTCCTCGTGGGCGGCCATCCTGTTCGCACCCACACTCGTGGGAACCATCTACGGCATGAACTTCGAGACCATGCCGGAACTCCACTGGGCAGCCGGCTACCCCTTCGCAATCCTCCTGATGGCAGTGGTCTGCGTCAGCCTGTACGTGATCTTCAAGCGGCGGGATTGGCTGTAGGCGGCAGTCCAGTCCAATTGATCAACTTCGCTCACGCGACGGCGCACGAGTATCCGTTTCGGAGCCCTGGGGAGCGTCTGGGGATAATGCGCGGCGCGGCCTTGGGGAGCGGGCCATCGGCGATTCACGACCGGCCTGCCTTCGCCGCTCAGATGAAGGAACAGCGTGGCTGGGACATGGCCACGAGCGGCGGCTGGAGCATCAGTGGTGCACCTGGGGGTAGGAAGAAGTACTCACTGCGCGTTCGCCGTAAGAGCCTCGCTGGCTGATCCCAGCGGACCGCCCCCAGACTCCGCACAACAAACGGGTGGCACAGCGTGCGCCGTGCCACCCGTTGTTCAGGCCGCGGCCAGGTCCTCGGGCACGTGCTCGGGGGCCAGGCCGAGCAGTGCGTCGACTGCCGCCCCCTCGCCCGCTTCGAGGATGATCGAAGCGTAGGTGTGCCGGAGAACGTGGAATCCGTCCTTGCGTCAAAGCAAATCCAGTGAGCCCTCACCACAGGTTCCGCCTCAGCTTGGCGTGACATCAGCAAGGTCAGCGAGGTCAGCGACCCCCCGCTCCGACAGATCTCGACGATCTGCTCGCGGAGGGCAAGGTGGAGGAGTACCGCCGACGGGCGTACGAACGACAAAGGGACTGGCCGGAGCCGGACGACATCGACGACTGGGGTGCGAGTTCTTTCCGGTCGGACGGCACTGCGCTCGCGATACGGGTGGTGCCCAAGGCGGCATCGCCCGACGACCGGTCCCCGGGGTGACCCACGTCAGCTTCGGACACGTCTCCTCCCCCGCTCAGGGGTGGCCGGATGCCGCCCCTCCCGTTCCACCCCGACTGACGATTACAGGGGCCCGCGTGCCAAAGTCGCCGGACGGACTGGGCAAGCACGTACGCGAACGAACGCAAGGAGCAGCACATGCGCAACGGGGGAACACCGTGGACACTCGCCGTGCCCACAGGCGGAGACATCCTCCGGCAGGAGCGCCTCACCCGGGATTTGCACGACACTCTGAGCAGGACGGACGGCCTCATCGTCGGTTTCCACGACGCCGACGAGCCTACCGAACCGGGTCATAAGGGTGCCGGTGTGGGTGAGGTGGCTCTCTGGGCCGCTGGCACCGCCGCCGTCGCCCGCCCGGCGTCCCAGGTCCTGATCACTATGATCAAGGAGTGGTGCGCCAAGGAGCGGCACCGCAAGGTCGTGGTCACGGTGGGGGACGACTCCATCGAGATCACCGGGCGTCCGGACGCCGCACAGGAGCGTATGGTCCGTGATTTCCAGGACCGGATCGTCGGCGACGACGCTCCCGAACCGGATGACGGCGCAGCATGACCCGCCTCCACAAACGCCGGGCCCTCCTGATCGGCAACGAGAACTACAACGATGGCCGCTTCTCACCGCTGGCCTCCGTACGGGCGGACCTATGGGGACTCACCCAGGTGTTGAAGCACCGCAACATCGGCAATTTCGTCTCCGTCCAGACCGAGTCGGATCTCACCGCGGACGACATGCGGGCGGTCATTGGCGAGTTTCTTCAGGAACGCGACGAGGACGAACTCGCGCTCGTGTACGTCTCGGGCCACGGCGTGCGCACTGTACGCGACGGCGGCGAATTCCACTTCGCCGCCAGGGACACTGATTACGACCGGGTGGCAAAGACCGGGGTGAGCGCCGGGTTCCTCAACGACGCGCTGGAGGAGTGTGTCGCCCCGCAGAAGATCGTGATGATCGACTGCTGCCGCAGCGGCGGATTCGCCATGGGCCTGCGCACGTCGGACCGGCGCGCCGGGAGTTCCGTGTCCAAGTCGGGCGAGCAGCCGCCGCTGACCAGCAGGGGCGTATACGTCCTGTCGTCCTCGCGGGCCGGGGAGGACTCGTACGCGGACACGGGCGGCGGCGGTGATGTGAAGCCGTCGGCGTTCACCGGCGAGGTCGTCGAGGCGTTACGCACGGGGAAGGTCAGCAAGGACGGCGGCAGCGCTGTGACGGTCACCGACCTGTTCCACTACGTAAACCGACGCATGCGTGCCCAGGACGGCGGGCGTCAGGTGCCGGTGCATTCCGCGCTCGGCGTCGACGACCGCATCATCATCGCGGACAGCCCCTTCGGCCGAGCCCCCATCCTCGATCCTCTGAGCTCTCGGCCTCGGCCCGTCGCCGGAGAAGCGACACCATCCCGTGTCGCGAAATCCGCACACACGCAGCCCAGCTGGGCCAACCTGCTGGACTACTACCGTGAGTGCGTCCTGGCCGAGAGCGCCGAGACACCTCTGATGGACGTGAGCAGTCAGGACGCGTCGTACGTGTGCCTGGCCGACGCGGAGAGGTTCATCTCCGGCGATGTCGATGACGACGGCTGTGTTTCCCTCCCCGAGGAAGCGGCCCAGCTGGTGGACTCTGCCGCCGAGGAGGACGCCGAACTCTGGGCGGGTTACCCGGCCGTGGTCCTCACCGGGCCGCGCACCGGACGCCCCTGGCAGCAGCCGAAGTTCGCACCCCTGCTGGTACGCCGGGTCGAGATCGTCCAGGACGAGGGCGAGGTGCGGCTCAAGCCGTACGGCCCGGTCCAGCCGCATCCTCAGCTGGCACTCGACTGGCTGGGCGAGGACGAGGCCAACCAGCTCATCGACACGTTTCAGCCGTCCTGGCATCGAGGACAGCACGACCGTATGGCGGTGGAGGTGCGCAATCTCCTCACGCAGGAGTTCGAACTGCCGTGCGTGCAAGAGCTCCGTCCCGACCAGCTCGCCGACCGCATCGACGTCCGCACCCCCGGCCACGGAGCCCGCAACACCGCGGTCCTGTTCGCGTCACGCCCCCAGACAGGCTTCACGAAGGGGCTGCTGAACGACTTCGCCGGCATCGCCGAGCAGGCGCACCAGATCGGGCAGACGGCCCTTGGTGCACTGGCGCCCGACGTCGCGCAGCGAGCCCGGTCCCACGCCCACACGAATCCCCAACCGGCGAACCTCGTGACGCCGCTGCCCTGCAACGAAGCCCAGACGGCGGTTCTCCGGTCCGCCATGACACGCCGTCTCACAGTGGCCACGGGCCCGCCCGGCACCGGCAAGAGCCAGTTGGTCGCCAATCTGGTGGCCACGGCAATCGCGGCGGGTCAGACCGTACTGGTCGCGTCCACCAACAACGACGCCGTGGACGAGGTCTGGCGCCGCTGCGACAAGCTGGTGCCCGGCAGCCTCGTGCGCACCGGCTCGGCGCGGAAGAGCGGCAAGAGCAACGCGGAGCACGAGGCGGCCGCGCTGCACGCGCTGCGTACCGGCCCAGAGCCGCCCACCACCGTGGTCACGGCATCCATGGCCACCTCGCTGGCCGGCGACCGCCTGGCAGAAGTACGGCAGGGTCTGGGACACCTCGCGGAGACCGAGGCGCGGCTTCGCCAGGCGGGCGAAGCCCGTGCCCACCACGCGGAACAGCTCGGAGGCACCGTCACCGAACTCCAAGAGCTGCTCAGGGGCACACCCCGGCCAAGGGAGCTGGAGAACAAGGCACGCCGCCTCGCCCACGCGCGCTTCCTCGGATCATGGCGCCGATCCCGATTCCTGCGCACGATCGGGCTGGAGGGGCACGCCGGTGATCCCGCCAGGGGATGCCTCGCGCTTGCCGGCTTCGCCGCGGCCGAGGCGGAATGGCGTGACGGGCACGGGCAAGCGGCGGCCGTTGACGACACGGCACTCACGCGAACTCTCCATGATGCGGAGAGCACCCTCCAGGAGGCTTCACGCACGCTCCTCGCCGCCACGGTCCAAGCCGCTGCCTGGGCCGGACGCCGTCGCGTTCTCGACCTGTTGGCGGCTCGGGACGGCAAACGGAGTGACTGGCCGCAGATGCGGAGAGTCCTGGGTCGCTCGAACGGTTCTACGGACACGCCCGCCGTGGCCGGATGGGCTGTCACCAGTCTTTCCGCCCGGCGGTTCCCGCTGGGCCCGGCCCTGTTCGATCTCGTCATCATCGACGAGGCCAGTCAGTGCGCCATCCCCCACGTTCTGCCGCTGCTGTTCCGGGCGCAGCGCGCCCTGGTCATCGGCGACCCCATGCAGCTGACGCACATCACGCAGACCAGCCCGCACCGTGAGGCTCTCATCCGGCGCGGGAATGGGCTGCGGTCCGACTGGTTGGAGAAGCACCACCTCGCCTACCGGCGCCACTCAGCCTTCCACGCGGCCGAGCAGTCCGCGGGCGGCACATTGCTCCTCGATGAGCACTTCCGCTGCCATCCGCACATCGCCGGGATCTCCAACACCTTCTTCTACGACGGCGGGCTGACCGTCCTCACCGACACCCGCGGCCGGCCTGCTCTGGCGCACCGCCCGGCTGTCATCTGGACGGATGTGACCGGGCGGGCCGCCCGCCCTCCGTTCGGCGGCTCCTGGGTCAACGAGGACGAGATCCGCAAAGTGCAAGACAGCGTCCGCTACCTATTGGAACAGCTCCCGCCCGAGGCCGGCGTCGGCGTCGTCACTCCCTTCACGGCGCAGGCCGAAACGCTGCGCAAGCGGCTGCGGCCCTACGACGAGGAGCGCCTACGCATCGGTACGGTGCACACCTTCCAGGGCGGAGAACGCGATGTCATGGTGTTCTCACTCGTCGCTGGCGAAGGCATGCATCCTGGCGCCGTCGAGTGGATCGGTGGACAGCTGAACCTGTGGAACGTCGCCATCACCCGAGCACGCGGCCACCTCATCGTGGTGGGGGACAAGGAGCTCTGGCGGAAGCGGGGTGGCGTGGGCACAGCACTGCTGGAGGCCGCGGAAAGGAACGGCGAACCCCTCAGTGGCGGAGGTGACGATGCACTGCTCAAACGCCTGTACCGGATTCTCTCCCGTACGGAGGAAGCCACCGTCACGCTGGGCGAGACCCTTCACGGGCATTCGGTGGACGCTCTGGTGGGAGGCGTCGGTGCCACCCCACCGCGGGCTGTACTCCTCGACAGGGGAATGGACGAGGGCTCCGACGCGGCTCGCCACCTTCGGCTCATGCTGCACCGACGCAACCTGCTGGGCAGTGAGGACGGAGAAGTCGAAGCCATTCGATGGCCGGCTTGGAGGCTGTACGAGACAGACGAACAGCGGGGGTGAGCTCTGGCCCGTGCCATGATCCGGCGCGGCGCTCCCCTTGTTCGGTCCCTGGAGCGTCGGCCGTCAGGGGGTGTCGCCTTCCCAGAAGAAGGCCCCCTGGGGGTCGGCTTCGGAGGGCTTGTAGAGTGCTCGGCCGCCGGGTCCGAAGAGGCCTCGGTCGGTGATCAGGAGTGCGCCAACCGCGCGTTCCTGCGGAGACACGTCGGTGATGTCGTAGAGCTGGCCGTCGAGGGGGCCGCCGAGCAGGGGCACGTACACGCGTCCGGGCGACGGGGCGGTCCACTCGCCGTCGTCGCCGCAGTACACTCTCGCGTCCATCGTGGTCATCTCATCCGCCTGCCCTCCCCCGGGCCCTGCAAGCGGGTGAACTGACTCACCCACACCGACTCACCCACCCCGGGCGAGGGCCGCTTCGATGCTGTCGGTGACCTGGAACAGGGCGCGGGCCCGGGTGAGTTCCAGGACTCGTGCCAAGGACGTGGGCAGGGGGCCGACCAGGACCAGGTCGCCGTTGCGCCGGAGGCGGAACATCTCGTTGAGCATGGAGGAATCGGCGAAGGTGACGCGGCTGACATCCAGGACGATGCGCCGGATGTCCGGATCGTCGATGGCTGCGGTGCCGGCTTCTTGAACGGACCGCAGGGTCCGCTGGTCGAATTCGCCGGCGCAGACGATGACACGTGCTCCGTCGCCGCGATCCGGGAGCTCCAGGACCTGCTGCGCTGGATGTGCCTTCTCCTCGGCGTCGGCCCTGGGCCCGCTGCTGGCGAGCAGTCCGGCCTGGTTCAGTTCGTGGACGATGATCCAGGCGAGGTCGTCGGGGTCCGGATCGTAGGGATGGACCGCAGCGAAGTACGTGGCAATTCTGGTGGCGACTACTTTTGCTGTTTCTGCCTCGCTCATGCGTGCCCGTCTGCCGTTTCTCGCTTGGTCACGAACGTCGTGCCGGGTGGCGTTACGTCGCGTCCGCAGTCTTCAGGCGCTGGGTGGCAGTGATGGTTTTGCCTCCGTCCGGGAGGGGCGTGATGTCGACGCGTTCGGCGAGGAGCTGGATCAGGGGCCATCCGTAGCCGCCGGGATGTCCATGGGCAGTGGGGTGGGACGAGGGGGGCTCCAGGTTCACGTCGCTGACGGCCAGGTGGAGGGAGTCGTCGGTGAGGGCGGCGTGGAAGTGAGTGATGCCGCCCTGACCCGGTGGCGGGCGGATGCCGCCGTGGCGACGGCCGGCCGGGCGCCGTTCCCGGGGTGCTCCTGGCGGGGGATGTCGTCTGCTGCCGCGGGCGGGTTCACGCTCTGTCGCCTGCCCTTGGTGGTGGGGGTCATGCGCCGTGCCGAATCGGTTCGGGCGTGGGTGAAGGTGCTCAGCATGACATCGCGTCCCGCAGGCTGTCCGCCCATCGGAATACGGGCCCGAGGCTGGTGACCTCGAACAAGCGGCGCACCCCGAGCTGCAGCGGGCCCGCGATGACGAGCGTGGTTCCCGCGGCGGTATGGGACGGTGGGGCGGGGTGGGCGCGGTTGCCAGGAGGGTGACGAATGGAGGATGGTTGCCGGAAGACAAGTAACCTTCTTCGAGTCTATGAGGTGAGGGGTTCGCGCAGCGGGCCTCAACGATTTGGTGATTCCCACCCAGGAAGCGGCCCCCCAGGTGCGCGCGCCGTGGAGTGAGGCCCCCTACCCCGTGCTTGTGGCCGACGGCCAGGGAATTCTGGTGCTGGTCAACGAGGTTGCCGGTCTGCTTTTCCCCCAGGCCCGCGCAGGGGCGCCGATCTCGGGCACGGTGCCCGCATGGCTGTCCGAAGCCCACGCCCGCCATCTCGCCTCGACGCCTGCCCGGCCTTCGGCAGCCGGAGCGGGCGCCCTGGTGCAGGGTCCGGTCTGCGACCGCTCGTACGAAGCGCATCCGACGGTGCGCGGGGACGGGACCGTGGTGTGGTGGCTCGTCGACGACACCGATCACCGTCTGGCGCGCGAGGCCTTGCGGATGGAGCGCAAGCGCACCGCCTTTCTGGGGGAGGCTTCGAATGTGCTGCTGTCCTCGCTGAATCTGGAACGGTGCATGGACGTAACGGCGCAGATGGCCGCCGAGCACCTGGCCGACGCGGCGGTGGTCATCGCGCCCTCTCGCCGCCGTGAGCTCCCGCTCGTGGCCTGCCTGCGCAGCGGGATGCCGGTGGCGTCGCAGGTCGCCGCGCACCCCGACGCCGTACCGGGCCTGGCGGAAGCACTGCAGGGGTTCCCTCCCGTCCCGTCGCGCTGGATCGATCCCGCGACCGCCCCGGCATGGCTGGTCCCGGAGGGGTTCGGCACGGTGGGGTCGATCGTGATCACTCCGCTGCCCGGCCACGGCGTTCCCGCGGGCGCGCTGGTCCTCCTGCGTCGCGCGGGTGGTAGCGGGTTCACCGACGGCGAGGAGGTCTTCGCTCGCCTCTTCGCCGCGCGCGCGGGCGCCGCGATGTCGGCGGCACGGCTGTATGCGGAGCAGGCGTCGATCAGCGAAACGCTGATGCGCGACCTGCTGCCGCCCTCCCTGCACCAGGTGTCGGGGGTCGAGTACGCGGGCGGCTACCGGCCCTCCGCGGATCACGAGCGGATCGGCGGGGACTTCTACGACGTCCACCCCGCCGCCGTGGCCGGCGAGGCGTCGCTGGTCGTGCTGGGGGACGTGTGCGGCAAGGGCCTGGAAGCCGCGGTGTTGACGGGGAAGATCCGCAACAGCCTGCATGCCCTGCTGCCCATGGCCGATGACCATCAGCGGATGCTGAGCCTGCTGAACTCCGCCCTCCTCAATACGCACAACGCGCGCTTCGCGACTCTGGTCCTGGCCTCCGCGGTGCGTGAGGGCGCCGCCGTGAAGCTGCGGCTGACCAGTGCCGGTCATCCCGCTCCGCTGATCCTGCGCGCCGACGGAACCGTCGAGGAAGCCGCGACCCACGGCACGCTGGTCGGCGCTCTGCCTGCCGTGACCACCGAGACCGCGGAAGTGACGCTCGCGCCGGGCGAGACGTGCGTGCTCTACACCGACGGGATCACCGAGGCGCGGGGCGGACCCCTGGGCGGGGCCATGTTCGGTGACTCCCGTCTTCAGCGCGTACTCGCGCAGTGCGCGGGGATGCCGGCGGAAGCGGTGGTGGAGCGAGTCCAGATGCTGGCCTCCGAATGGGTCGGTGGTGGCCGTCACGACGACATGGCCGTGGTGGCCATCTCCGCGCCCCGGAGCAACCACCTCACCGCGGTGGACGGGCACACGAGGGGCAGGTTCACAGCGTGACAACCAACCCGGCCCCCACGGGACCTCTGGCCGCACGGCTCTGGGACGCGGTATTGGCCGGCGACGAGCGGACCGCGGTCGCCGCGGTCCGCCGGGCCCTGGATGACGGAGCAGAGCCCGAAGGCGTGCTGTTGGACGTGATCGCTCGGGTCCAGGGCCGCATCGGTGGCCACTGGGCCGCCAACCGGATCAACGTCGCGCAGGAGCATGCCGCCACCGCGATCAACGAGCGTACCGTCGGCGCCGTCGCCGGGCATCCCGCCGCCCGTACGGAGCCGTCGCGCGGGCGGGTCGTGGTCGCGTGCGTGGACGGGGAGTGGCACGGGCTGCCGGCACGGCTCGTAGCCGAGGTCCTCAAGCTGCGAGGCTGGCAGGTGGACTACCTCGGCGCCCACGTCCCCACTCCGCATCTCGTCGCGCACATCCACCGCACCGGGCCGGAAGTCGTCGCCCTGTCCAGTTCGATCCCCACCCGGCTGCCCACCGCGCACGCCACGATCACCGCATGTCAGGCTGCCGGGGCCCCGGTTCTCGTGGGGGGAGCCGCGTTCGGGCCGGACGGCGAGTACGCCCGCCTGCTCGGCGCGGACGCGTGGGCGCCGGACGCCCGCTCGGCCGCCGACCTTCTCGAGCGCCGGCCACTGCCGCGTCCCCGGGCCGACCACCAGCCCATCGATGACCTGCCGCACCTGGCCGACCAGGAGTACACCCTCGTCACCCGCAGCCGCCCCCAGCTCGTACGGGCGGTCCTGACCGCCCTGGAGAACAGACTGCCGTCGATGCGCGGCTACGACGAGGCGCAACGGGAGCGCACGGCCGAGGACCTGGCCCACATCGTCGATTTCCTCGGCGCCGCCCTCTACACCGGCGACCCCGAGCTGCTCTCCCGCTTCCTGCTGTGGACCACGGGCATCCTCGAAGCCCGCGGCGTCCCCGCGCGGAGTCTGCCACCGGCGCTGGACGTGCTCGCAGGTGAGTTGAAGGACTTCCCCCGCGCCACCGACATGCTCCGTTCGTCCCTCACACGCCTGCCCCCTGCCCCTCTCACCGTTGGCGGAGCCGCCGAATGATCCCCGCACCCGGGCCCCTGCGCCTCACCCGCACCGATACGGCCGGCGCCGTGCGCATCGAACTGCACGGTGACTTCGACCACCAGGATGCCGACCGCCTCCTGGACGCCGCCTGCGACGTCCTGGCCTGCCCGGGCGGGCTGCGTGATCTGCGCGTGGACTGCACGGACATGGCCCGTGTCGACTCCAGCGGGCTGGCGGTCCTGCTGATGATCCGCCGGCGCACCGACGCCGCGGGCGTACGCTTGCACCTCGACGGACGGCCGGCGGAGCTGGAGCGGATACTGCAGGTCACCGGCACCCTCGACTACCTCACCAGCCCACACACCGGTAACCGGTCGACAACCACGACGGCCACGACGGCCGAGAGAGCGTCGGTCAGCAGGCAGGAAGCCATGAAGTCCCGCTCCAGCGGGCAGGACCCCAGCACTTGAGCGGCACCGGCGGGCGGTCCGCTCGCCCGGAGGGAACCCACATGTCCGTACCGGCCTTCGGCCCGAGCAGCAGCGACCCGGGCACCGCACGCTCGGTCAGCGACATCGCCGAACTCCTCGACGTCGTCTACGAGAACGCCCGCCAAGCCGATACAGCCTCGCCGGTCTCCACCACTCAGCTGCGTCTGATGTTCCTCCTCGACCGTCGGCCCGGGATCCGCATGAGCGCCCTGGCCCAGCTCCTCGGCGCCGCAGCCCCCTCCGTGACCCGGCTGTGCGACCGGCTGGAGGCCACCGGATTTCTACGTCGCCATCCATGCCCCGGGGACGGCCGCGAGCTCACTCCCCGTCTCACCCCGGCCGGTGAACGGCACCTCGCCCAGATACGCGAGAAGCGCCAGCAGACGCTCGCCCAGGCCCTCGACACCATGAGCGCCGACAGCAGGCAAGCACTCGCGACAGGACTCGCAGCACTCCAGGCGGGCATTACCTCGACCACCGGCTCCCCCCACCACAACAGCCCCGCCGCCTGACGACACCCTGGGCGGCTCGCCCCCACGAGAACCGGATCAGCTCGTCGCCCGTACGGCGTCCCTGATCAGGTCGGCGACCCGGGTGGGCTCGGACAGGACGACGGCGTGGGAGGCGTCCGGGAGTTCGACGACGACGGCGCCGGCCCGGGCGGCGCCGAAGCGCTGGGCCTCGGGGCTGATCGTGCGGTCGGCCCCGGCCACCAGGGCCCAGCACGGTTTGGTCCGCCACGCCGCCGCGGAGGCGGTCTCGGTGAGGGCGGCGGTGGCGAGGGGGCGTTGTGCGGCGGCCAGGACACCGGCGACCTCTTCGGGGACGTCCGCCGCGAAGACGGAGGGAAAGGCCGTCACCTCGATGGTGACCTCGACCGCGGAGTCGCCGTCGCGGAGCGGGTACGTCCACTCCTTCAGGTGGCCCGTCAGCGGGGACTCGGGGAAGCGCCCTTGGAGCCGGCCGAGGCTCTCGCCCTCGTGAGGCACGTAGGCCGCCACGTAGACGAGCCCCACGACGTTCTCCGCGGCGCCGGCCACGGTGATCAGCGCACCGCCGTAGGCGTGGCCGACGAGTACGGCCGGGCCGTCGACCTGCGTGAGGACGGAGGTGAGGTAGGCGGCGTCGGACGTCAGGCCCCGCAGCGGGTTCGACGGAGCGATCACCGGGATACCGCTGCTCCGCAGTTCCGAGATGACGCCTATCCAGCTCGTCGCGTCGGCGAAGGCACCGTGCACGAGGACGACGGTGGGGTGGGTCATGCGAGCTCTCTTCTCGGTTTCGGGCCACGCTGCTCGTACGGAGCCGTCGGCGCGAAGGCCGAGGTCGCCAGCGCCTGCCACTCGCTGGGGCTCATGCCGTAGGCCCCGCGGAACGTGCGGCTGAAGTGCGAGGGGCTGCTGAAGCCCCAGCGGCGTGCCACCGCGGCCATGGTGAATCTCCGGTGCGAGCGGCCCAGCTCGAGCCGGCAGAACGCGAGCCTGCGCTCCCGCACCCATTGGCTCACCGTGCTGCCGTCGTTCTGGAAGAGCTTCTGCAGGTACCGGACGGAGATGTGGTGGGCGCGCGCGATCGACTCCGGTGAGAGGTCCGGGTCCATCAGATGCTCTTCGATGTAGCCGTGGATACGGGACAGCATCTCGTTGACCGCTCCGGACGCGTCGTCGGCCTCGTCCGTCGTGTCCGCGTCGAGGAGCTCCATGACCAGGACGGAGAGGAGGTGTACGGCCGTCCTGGCACGCCGGTCCCCGATCGTGGGCCGGCGGAACTCGGCCCTGGCGGCGAGCGCGGTCAGGAAGTCGGAGGCCAGCGCGCCGATCCCCGCCCCGCCGCGTACGGGTACGCCGAGCACCTGGTCCAGTTCCGGCTCCGTGACGCCCAGGTAGCAGCGGGGCACCCGGAAGAAGATCATCCGGCAGTCTTCGCCGAACTGCAGCAGGTGCCGTCGGGCCGGGTCGCAGAAGACCAGGTCGTTCGGCTCCAACAGGGTCTTGGTGCGCTCGCGTACGACGGTGACGGGCCCACGGACATGGACGCCGAGGTAGACGTGGGTCCGGTCGTTCGTCTCCGGCATCTCGGAAAGCATCTGAACCAGCCACCCCGAGGGGGAGGAGGACGAGGCCGGACCGGGCGCTTGCCGAGGCACCCGTTCGGGGACACGTGACATCAGTGTGAGGGTCATGGGGGTTCCTAGCCGTAGGTTCGTGCGGGGCGGGAGGGCGCCATCACGCCCCGGTCGCCGGCTCCTCGGCCAGGAACTTCTCCACCACGGCGTTGAAGGCCGGCGGGTTCTCCAGGAAGGGGAAGTGCGAGCTCGCCACGTCGGAGGCGAAGACGTGCAGGCGTGCGCCGGGAATCCGCTCGGCGACGAAGCGCTGTGAATCGGGGTGCACATGGCTTCCCTCACAGCCGATCACCAGGGTCGGCACATCGATCCGGGGAAGCACGTCCCGCCAGTCCTGCGCGCAGTGGTCGAACAGCAGTGGCACGGCCGCGTAGGCGGGTGTCGACCGGATCTCCTCGCCGACGAAGGCCAGCACCGCGGGGTCGGGTTCGCCGGAGAACATGCCCCGCACGAAGTCGGCGCGGACCGTGTCGCCCTCCGGCCCCGCGAGGGCCGCGCCCAGGTACAGCAGCCCCGACACATCGAAGAGGGCGCCGGAGTCCCGCTGTTCGCGCTCGGTCGTCCAGGGCACGGCGGCGACCGCCGCGGGCTGGTCGACGGCGACGAAGCGCCGGATCCGTGCGGTCCCGTACTGGTCGATGAAGCTCCACCACACCGAGACGCCCATGGACCAGCCCAGCGCGTCGAAACGGTCGAGACCGAGATGGTCGACGAGTTCGAGCACGTCGCGGGAGAGCCGGGCGATGCGGTAGCCGTGATGCGGCTTGCCGGACTTCCCGTGGCCGCGGAGGTCGACGGTGACGACGCGGCGGCCGGGCGCCAGTCCTTCGATCTGGTGGCGGAACATCGCCTGCGTCTGCCCCCAGCCGTGCAGCATCACCAGCGCGACGCCCTCGCCGCCGGTATCCTGGTACGCGAGCCGTGCACCGTCCGTCGTGATCAGTTCCTTCATGGCCTCTCCCCTGGTCACAGGCGGTATTGCGGTCCCGCCCGTCCCGAACATCATCGAATGGGGCCCGCCGCCCGTACCACCGCGAGCTGTAGGAATCGGGCCGTGGATCCTCCTCGCTTTGTCGAAGCGAGGAGGACGAGGAGGACGAGGAGGGGGTCAGCCGGCGCGGTCGCCACCCGGGGCGAGGAGTTCCTCGATCCTGAGGCCGAGGTGGAGCGTGAGCCGGTGGGCGCCGTCGTCGAGGTCGAGTCCGGTGATCTCCTGGATCTGGCGCAGGCGGTAGTAGAGCGAGGTGCGGTGGATTCCCAGCGTGTCCGCGGTCCTGGGAATCGATCCCGCGTGTTCGAGGAAGCAGCGCAGGGTGTCCCGCAGGCGGTCGCCGCCGTGCGCCCCGGTCAGGGTGCGGAGCGGCTTCGGGACCAGGGACGTGTTCAGGGCGTGCTCGGGGAGCTGGAACAGCACGGCGAGTTCTCCGAGGAGTTCCCAGTCACCGGCGCTCTTCAGGGTGGGGAGCCGGCGTGCCGCGCGCGCTGCCACGAGCGCCTGCTCGTACGACGTCCACGCGTCGTCCAGGCCGGGGTGCCGCCCGCCCACTCCGATCACCGGGTCCGCCGACGGGCTCAGGAAGGTACGGAGTTCGTCGAGGATGCGAGCGGACTGGGCCGCGACCTCGTCCGGGCCGGGCGGGCGGTCCCGGAGCTGGAGGAGTGTCGCCCGCTCCTTCCCGATCGCGATGAGGCCCTGGGCCGAACGCGTCTGCCGGAACCCTTCCAGCGCCCCCCACAGGGCCGCCTCGGACTGTCGCACGAGCTCGGTCGCGCAGCTCAGCTGGACGACGGTGACCAGGACGTGCTCGGCCGCTCCGAGCAGTCCGAGATCCCTGCCCCGCCGCCGTGCGGTGGTACGGGCGGCGACGTCGGCGGCGACGAGGTCGAGCACGAGGTCCCGCTCGTCGGCCTTGCGGGCGTCGGTGGCGATGTGCTCTCCGTACATCTGGGCGGCCATGGCGTCCGCGGCCCGGGCGATGGCACGTGTCTCGTGCTCCGCGAGCGTCTTGTCGGGCACGACCACCAGGAGCAGTCCGAGGAGATGTCCGCGCTCGCGCAGGGGCACGACGTACCGGGGCAGCAGTCCGAGATCGTCACGGCCGTCGATGAACCCGGCTCTGGACCACTGGGTCACGCCCTGGGCGAGGACGTAGCGGATGCTCGCGTTGTCGGCGCGGCCCTGCAGCAGGGTTCCGATGCGGACCGGGTCCTCGTCACCGAAGTGGCGGCTCGTGCAGACCATGCGGACCAGCGGGTCGTCGACGACGACGGACCGGCCGAGCTGCTCCGCGAGCTCGTCGACGAGCGCCTGGAGCTCGGGACTTCCGGGACGGGCTCGCTGGAGCCTTGCGGTCATGCGCTGTTCCTCTCTCGATCAGCTGTTCCCCGCGGACTTCTCCGGTCCGCGGCTCTTGATCATTCTGAGGAAGCGACGACGTGGGCACATCGCACGAATCGTCCATTGCCGTGACGCCCACAGGGGATACGAAGCGACTACTCTCCGCTGTCACGATGCTTCGCCAGCCGGGTCAGCTCCCCGCGTGAGGTGATGTCCAGCTTGGTGAAGGCCCGGCGCAGGTGCGAACTCACGGTGTGCGGTGAGAGGGAGAGGTGCTCGGCCACCTGCTGGTTGGTCAGCCGCCGCGCCACCAGCCGTACGACCCGTAGCTCCGCGGCCGTCAGCTCCGGCCACGCACCGGAGAGCCCGGCGGGCGAGGGCCGGCGCCGGATCCCGGCGGCCCGCAGGCGCCGGCGGACGCGTGCGATGTCCCGCTCGGCGCCCGCTCGCGCGTAGAGCGCGAGGGCCGTCTCGAAGTACGGCACCGCTTCGGACGTGCGGGTGACCGCCAGCTTGCGTCCGGCGTCCTCCAGTGCCGACGCCCGGGCCATCACCCGGGGGCAGTCCTCGTACAGCCGGACGGCGCGTACGAGAGGGGCCAGGTCGTTGTCGAGGAGCCCCCGGGCGTGCGCGGCGGTGGCGGCGAGGAACGTGAGGCCGGGGTTGAGCACGGCTCGCCGCTCGGCCAGGGCGACCGCCTGCGCGGCCCGTTCGTGCGCGCCGGCGCGCAGCGCCATACGGACGAGGACCGGGGCGTCGGCGGGGTCGACCAGACCGGCGTAGGCCGGGCGGTCCGCGGCGGGCGAGGCCATCACCTCGTCGAGTTCGGCCATGGCACGGTCCGGCCGGCCGTCGAAGTCGGCCATCAGCGCCAGCATCCAGGAGCCGAAGTGCCGGACGACGGGTGCGCCGTCGCTCCGCATGCGCCTCGCCTCCGCCGCGTACGCCCGCGCGGTCCGCTGGTCGTTGGTGTGCAGGGCGACGCGCATCATCACGTACCGGAGCGTGACGTCGTCGAGGCTGCCCGGGCCGAGATCGTCGGTCGCCCGGGCCGCGGCCTCGGCGTCGGCCCGGGCGTCCGTCAGCCGTCCGACCTCCAGAAGGATGCGGGAACGGGTCATGAGCCACATACGGGTGGCCGCCGTCCTGCCCTGCTCCCGGGTGATCCGGATGCCCTCCTCCGCGGCGGCGAGCGCCTGCGCGGTGCGTCCGGTGGTGTTCGACAGGAGAGCGTGCCACAGGGCCTCCGGAACCCACAGCGAGGTGCTGACGCCCAGGGCCTCGGCCAGCGCGGCGGCCCGCTCGGCCTGCCGGAACGCCTCGGTCAGGTCCATGCGGTGGAAACTCGCGGCCGAGCGGACCGTCGTCAACGTGGCCTCGGCGGAGCGGTCCCCCGCTGCCGCCGCGGTCTCCCACGCCTCCGCGGCGACCTCCTCGGCCGCCGCGTGCTCGCCCGCCATCGACAGGCCGACGGCGAGCATGGCGAGCAGCCGCCCCCGCAGGTCCACGGGGATCCCGGGCAGCGCCGCCCCGGCGCGGGCCTGCCGGACCGCCTCGCAGAAGTCGAACGGTACGGCGAGGCGTGCCAGGGCGAGGCGTATGCGTGCCTCGTCCTCAGGTCCGGGCCCGCCGGTCGCCAGGGCTGAGGCCCCCAGCTCCCGCGCCTGGGCGGCCCGGCCCGTCTGCCACAGCAGCGGGATCGTCTCGGCGATGATCCGCGGCCGCTCCGGAGCGTCCGCCGTGGTGAGTTCCAGGGCCCTGAGGCTGTGTTCCGCGGCGGGTCCGGGAGCGGTGGCCGCGAGTTCCGCCGCGGCGGTGCGCAGCCGGTCGGCCTCCGCCGCGGCCGTGCGCGGCCGGTCGGCCTCCGCCGCGTCTCCCGGCCCCGCTCTCCCGCCCTCCGGCGCATCCGCCGGTGCTCGCCCGGCCGACGGCCCGGGAAGCCCGGCCGGGGAGGCCGCGCTCCCCGGCGGCGGCTCGGCGGCCTGACCCCGCAGGGCCCTGCGCAGGGACAGGGGGAGGCCGGCTTCCACCGCCTCGCGGATCAGGTCGTGGCGGAAGGCGAGGCGATCGCCGCTTTCGGTGAGCAGATCGGCGTCGAGGGATTCCCGTACCGCCGTGATGAGCGCCGCCGAGGACTTGCCGAGCAGTTCGGCCAGCAGAGCGACGGTGACCGGGCCACCCACGGCCGCCGCCGTCTGTACCAGCTCCCGTGCCTCGTCGGACAGCTGGGCGAGGCGGCGCACGACGGAGGGGAGCTCCCGTGGGCCGGGGGGTCCGGCCGGCAGCCCGGCCGTGCCGTTCTCGATCGTCACCGCCTCCCGCAGCGAGCCGAGCAGCTCGACCAGCAGCTGCGGGACCCCTTCGGCGCGGCGGACGACGCCGAGGACGTCCGGGTCGGGGGCGGCGCCGAGGACGTCCTCGGTGATCCGTGCGGTGGCCCGGTCGTCCAGCGTTCCCAGCGCCAGCTCGTGGGCGCCCGCCTGCCGGATCCTGTCCAGGGTCGTGCGCACTCCCGACGGCACGCTGCCACCGCGCACGGCGACCAGCCACAGGATGGGGTGCGACGAGAGTCCGGCCGCGAGGGTGTTGAAGGTGAGCAGGGTCAGGTCGTCGCACCACTGGAGGTCGTCGAGCACGACGAGCAGCGGGCCGTTTCGAGCCGTCTCCCGCAGGCGGTCCCCCAGCTCCTGGAGCAGCCAGAACCGCTGGCCGGGTGTGGTGGCGAGGTCCCTGAGGCGGCCGGCGCCCGACAGCGGTTCCTCGCCGGAGAGCAGACCGTCGAGGAGCGGGCCGAGCGGCACGAACTGGTCGTCGGGGTCCGCGGCCCCCTCGAACACCCTCGTCCCGCGCCGCCTCGCGGCTGCCGCGGCCTCCGCGAGGATCCTGGACCTGCCGATGCCGACGGGGCCCTCGACGCGGATGATCCCGCCCTCGCCCCGGCCGAGCGCGTCGAGCCGCGCCTCGATGAACGCCAGTTCGGCGTCCCTGCCGCGCAGGGGCGTCCGTACACCGTCGGGTTCCTCGGGCTCGGTCCTTGTCGTCACTCGGTTCACGCTCATACGGCGGATCAGTATGAACCATGTGAACCACCCCGCCCCCGCCCCGCCGCCCCCGGCCGCCGCCCGGGCCCGCGGCCCGTCTCAGTCGAAGCGCAGGTCGGCGAGTTGCCGTTCGAGCGCGGTGACGTCGTCCTCCGGCTCCTCACCGACCGGGCGCGCCGCCATGAGCGCGGCGAGCTCGACGCCCGCCCGGCGGACGCGGCCGGGCAGGCCGTCGGTGTACGCGTCCCCACCCGAGCCCCAGTCCTCGGAGGCGGCGAACACGGCCGTGGGGACGACGACGGCGCGCAGGTAGGCGAAGAGCGGGCGCACGGCGTGCTCGAGGACCAGGGAGTGGCGGGCCGTACCGCCCGTCGCCGCGATCAGGACCGGCTTCCCGGAGAGGGCGTCCGGATCGATCACGTCGAAGAAGGACTTGAAGAGCCCGCTGTAGGAGGCCGCGAAGACGGGGGTCACGACGATCAGGCCGTCGGCCGCCGTCACCGCGTCGATGGCGGCGGCCAGGCGCGGCGGGGGAAATCCGGTCACGAGGTGGTTGGCGATGTCGCCGGCCAGTTCGCGCAGCTCCACGACCTCGGTCGGCGCCGCGTGCCCCCGGGCGTCGAGTGCGTCGCGGGCCGATTCGGCCAGCCGGTCCGCGAGCAGGCGGGTGGAGGAGGGGGTGCTCAGCCCCGCGGAGACGACGGTCAGCTTCATGCGGCGGACACCTCCCGGGCGGCTCGGAGGGACGCGTGGGTGGGGGCCTGCGGCACGTCGGCCGGACGCCCCTCGGCGAACTCCCTCCGCAGCACGGGCACGACCTCTTCGCCGAGGATGTCGAGCTGTTCGAGGACGGTCTTCAGGGGCAGGCCCGCGTGGTCCATCAGGAACAGCTGGCGCTGGTAGTCGCCGACGGCATCCCGGAACGACAGGGTCCGCTCGATGACCTGCTGGGGAGAGCCCACCGTCAGCGGGGTCTGCTCGGTGAACTCCTCGAGCGACGGGCCGTGGCCGTACACCGGCGCGTTGTCGAAGTAGGGCCGGAACTCCCGTACGGCGTCCTGGGAGTTCTTGCGCATGAAGACCTGTCCGCCCAGGCCGACGACGGCGTCCTGCGGCCGTCCGTGACCGTGGTGCGCGAAGCGGCGCCGGTAGAGCTGCACCATGCGCCGGGTGTGGTCGGCCGGCCAGAAGATGTTGTTGTGGAAGAAGCCGTCGCCGTAGAAGGCGGCCTGCTCCGCGATCTCGGGGGACCTGATGGATCCGTGCCAGACGAAGGGCGGGACGCCGTCCAGGGGCCGCGGTGTCGAGGTGAAGGCCTGGAGCGGCGTACGGAACGTGCCCTCCCAGTCCACGACGTCCTCGCGCCACAGCCGACGCAGCAGCGCGTAGTTCTCCTTGGCGAGGTGGATGCCCTGGCGGATGTCCTGTCCGAACCACGGGTAGACCGGACCGGTGTTGCCGCGGCCCAGCATGAGGTCGACCCGGCCGTCGGCCAGGTGCTGGAGCATCGCGTAGTCCTCGGCGATCTTCACCGGGTCGTTGGTGGTGATCAGCGTCGTGGACGTGGACAGGATCAGTTTCTCGGTACGGGCCGCGATGTAGCCGAGCAGGGTGGTCGGCGACGACGGTACGAACGGCGGGTTGTGGTGCTCGCCGGTCGCGAAGACGTCGAGACCGACCTCCTCGGCCTTGAGCGCGATGGCGACCATCGCCTTGATGCGCTCGTGTTCGGTCGGAGTGCGACCGTTGGTGGGGTCGGGGGTGACGTCCCCGACGGTGAAGATGCCGAACTGCATGGGGTGTCCGCTCTCCTGAGCTCGTCCGGTTCCCGCGCCGGGGATCCGGGGGGGCCGGGGTGACGCCGGTGACTCCGGCGTCACCCGGCGGGTTCAACGGCGTGTCAACGGTGGGGCGTCACTTCGCCAGGAAGGCGAGGAGGGCGGTGTTGACCTCCTCGGCATGGGTCCACAGCAGACCGTGCGGGGCGCCCTCGATCTCGACGTAGTCGGCCGACGGAAGCGCCGCGTGGAAGGGGCGCGCGGTGCCCTCGGCCGGCAGGATGCGGTCGGCGGTGCCGTGCAGGATCAGGGCCGGCACGTCGACGGCGGGGATGTCGGCGCGGAAGTCGGTGTACCAGGTCGCCGGCGCGGCCGAGGCGGCGAAGGAGCCGCCGCGGGCCGCGGTGTTCCAGCTGTTGCGGACGGCCTCCTCGCTGATGCGGGTGCCCAGGTTCTCGTCGAGGTTGTAGAAGTCGTTGAAGAACGCCGTGTAGTAGGCGTAGCGGTCGGCCTTGACGGCGGCGACGACGCCGTCGAAGAACTCCTTCGGGGCGACGCCGTCCGGGTTGTCGTCGCTCTTGAGCAGGCAGGGCTCGAGCGAGGCCAGGAAGGCGACCTTGGCGACCCGGCCGGAGCCGTACGTGGAGACGTAGCGGGCGACCTCGCCGGTGCCCATGGAGAAGCCGACGAGGACGGCGTCGTTCAGGTCGAGGGTCTCCATCACGGTGTTCAGGTCGGCCGCGAAGGTGTCGTAGTCGTAGCCGGCCGTCGGCTGGGAGGACTGCCCGAATCCGCGCCGGTCGTACGTGATCACGCGGTACCCGGCTTCGAGCAGCGCGGCGCTCTGGCGCTCCCAGGAGTGGCCGTCGAGCGGGAAGCCGTGGATGAGGACGACGGGCTGCCCGGCTCCCTGGTCCTCGAAGTACAGCTCGACGGGGTTGGTGTTCTCCTGGCCCACGGTGATGTACGGCATGGGTTGCTTCCTCTGTTCGGGTCGACTGGTCCGCGCGGCGAAGCGGCGGGGTGTGCCCCTCACGCTAGGACCCGTCAGGCGCCTTCCGTTGCCGTACGGCGCACCGCGCCTTGCACGGGGGCGCAGAGGTCACTCAGCCGGCGGTGGCCGCCGCGGCGTCGTCCTCCGCGAGGACGATCCGGGCCAGGTGGACCCTCGAGCGCACCGACAGCTTGCGGAAGATCGACGCCAGATGGGTGTTGACCGTGTGCGAGGAGACGACGAGGGCCTGCGCGGCCGACCGGTTGGTGTGACCCGCGGCGATCAGCCGGGCCACCTTGCGCTCCGAGGCCGTGAGCGCGGCCCAGCCCTGGTCGGGGCGCGGCCCGAGGCCTGCGGCGCGCCGGCCGGAGCGGCTCGTGGTCCGGTCCGGATCGGCCCGGACCCGGTCGGCCTCGACGCCGGCCCCCGCCCGGGCGTAGAGCTCGTACGCCCTGGTCAGGGCGGGTGTCGCGGCGGGGTCGCCCGCTGCGCGGAGCGCGCGCCCGAGGTCGGCGGATGCGGCGGCGAGGGGCAGCGGCCGGGGGCCGGTGAGGAGGATGCGGACCGACCGCTCCAGGAGTCCGTGGTCGGCGTGCGCCAGGGCGGCCGCGTGGGCGGCCGTCCCCTGGGCGGTCGGCACGGTGGGGTTGCGGGCGGCGTGCTCGCCGGCCTGGGCCGCGAGGTCCTCGGCCAGGTTCCGGTCCCCGGCGCGCAGGGCGATCCGCACGGCCTGGACGACATGCGGGCGCAGCAGCCGCCACCGCAGGAAGGGGTGGTCCCGCTGCACGGATCGGAGCAGTTCGGCCGCTGCCGCGTGGTCGCCGTCGGCGTCGGCGACGACGGCCTCGAAGTACTGGTGCGTGGCGTGGTTGCCGGTGTTCGGCCGGTCCGCCACGGCCGTCCGCACGACGTCCAGGTGTTCCCGCACGGCGTCGCGGTCGCCGCGCAGCATCGCGAGCAGACCGCGGTTGACGCGGATGTTGACCAGATTGCCGGGCACCCGCAGGTCCGCTTCGAGCCGCTCGGCGGTGACGAGGTCGGCCTCCGCGTCGTCGAGCCGGCCGAGCCCCATGTTCAGGGTTCCCCGGGCCCAGATCAGCATGGCGGGGCGCAGGGGAGCGTCGCCCGCCGTCCGCAGCAGGCGCCGTGCGGTGTCGAAGTCGTCCATGTGGATCCGGGCGACGACCTCCTCCGGCAGGAAGGCCGTGTCGAACACGCTCAGCGCCGTGTGGTGTGCCACGGCGGCGGCGCAGTCTCCGGCGTTGAGGGCGATCTCGCCGAGGCCCCAGAGCGCGAGGACGCGGGCCTCCCGGTCACCGGCCCGCTCCGCCTCGGCGAGCGCCCCTTCGCCCGTCTCCCGAGCGGCCCCGAGGTCGCGTCCGCGGGACCGGGCCAGGGCCTGCCGAGCGGTCAGCCGGGCGCGGATCACCGGGTCGGTGACGGCTGCCAGCGCCGTCGTCGAGCGGCGGGTCAGCTCGTGGATGTCGTCGAGGTGCCAGAGCGTGTCGCCGAGTACGGACTGCAGACGGGCGAAGACGTCCAGGGGCGGTTGCCGGGCGAGCAACGCGTCGCCGGTGTCCCGTGCCCGGGTGTACCGGCCCGCGCGGGTCAGCGCGACGATGGCCCGTTCTCCCACGTCGAACACCATGGGCGCATGGGGCGGTACGAGTTCCAGGGCGCGCACGGCCAGGTCGGCGGCGAGGTCGGGCAGCACGGCGATCACGTCCGTGGCGGCCGTGTCGAGCAGTCCGATCGCCTCCAGGTCGCCGGGTTCGGCGCTCTTCAGCAGATGCGGGACCGCGTCGACGGAGCTCCGGCCCGCCGCGACGAGCCGGCTCGCGGCTTCCCGGTGGAGCGCCCGGCGCACGGAGGGGGTGAGGTCGGCGTACACCGCCTGGCGGAGCAGGTCGTGGCGGAACAGGAGGCGTTCGCCCTCGTCGTGGAGGAGCTGGGCGGAGATCGCCTCGTCCAGTTCGGCGCTGAGTCCCGAGGCGGA
Source organism: Streptomyces sp. NPDC002138 (assembly GCF_040296485.1). Lineage (NCBI taxonomy): Bacteria > Bacillati > Actinomycetota > Actinomycetes > Kitasatosporales > Streptomycetaceae > Streptomyces > Streptomyces sp. NPDC002138. Next base: position 42,456 of record NZ_JBEOXE010000037.1, read on the forward strand.
CCGGCCGCACAGGGCCGCGGCGTCGGCGAGCGTGAACGCGCGGCCGAGGACCGAGCCGATCCGCAGGAAGTGCAGGGTGTCCGGCCGCAGGTCGGCCAGTCGGCCGCGCACGCCGAGGACCAGCCGCTCCGGCGGCCCCGGCGCGTCCGCGTCCAGGCCCGACGCCGCGATGCCCGCGAGCATCTCGGCCGCGAGGAAGGGGTTGCCTCCCGCCCCGTCGAGGAGTTCCGCGACCTGCTCCGGTACGTCCCCGCCCAGGACGTCGCGTGCCAGCTCGGCCAGGGCCGTGCCGGACAGCGGCCGCAGGGGGAGGGTCGTCGTCAGCGGCCCATGCCCGTACAGTTCCGGGTCGTTCCTGCCCGTGAGCAGCCAGAGGACCGGGCAGCTGAGCAGCCGTGCCGGCATGACGCTCAGGGCGAAGCGGCTCAGCGGGTCGGCCCATTGGACGTCGTCGACCGCGATCAGTACGGGCGTGCCCGCCGCGCGTTCCTCGATCAGCTGGGCCAGCCGTTCGACGAGCCAGATGCGCTGGTCGAGGTGGCCCGCGAGGTCCGCGAAGTCCGCGGCGGACAGCAGCGGCGGGTCACCGTGCAGGAGGCCCGAGGCCAGCGAGGCGAGCGGTGCCAGCTCGTGCAGCTCCTCGGCGCGCCCGTCGCTGACGATGAATCCGTGGGCCCGTGCGAGCGAGACGGTCTCCCGCAGCAGGACGCTCTTCCCGATCCCGGGCTCGCCCAGGAGCAGCGCGACCGCTCCGCCCTCGCCGCCCCGCACCGCCTCGACCAGGGCGCGCAGCCGCACCAGCTCCGCCTCGCGGCCCCGCAGCCCGGGCCGGCTCAGCCCCGTCGCCACGCCGTGTTCCGCGGGCTCCTCGGGGGTCATCCCTTGACCGATCCGGCGAGCAGTCCCCGGGCGAAGTGCCTCCGGAGGGAGAGGAAGACGAGCAGCGGGACGGACGCCGTCACGAAGGCGCCCGCGGTGAGCCGCTGCCACTCGTTGCCGTACGTCCCGGCCAGGCTCGCCAGTCGGACCGTCATCGGCGCGGTCTCGGCCGTGCCGCCCCCCAGGGTGAGTGCCACGAGGAGGTCGTTCCACACCCAGATGAACTGGATGACGGCGAAGGTGACCAGGGCCGGGCGGGCCAGGGGCAGCACGATCCGGAGCAGCAGTGTCCCGTGCGAGGCGCCGTCGACGCGGGCGGCCTCGATCAGGTCCCGGGGCAGCCCGGCCAGGAAGTTGTGCAGGAGGAACACCGCGAACGGCAGCGCGAAGACCGTGTGGGCGAACCAGACCTGGCCGAACCGCGCGGGACCGGTGAGCTGCCACGCGGGCAGGAACAGCCAGCCCTGGGAGAAGAGCTTCAGGAGGGGGACGAGCGCCATCTGGAGCGGCACGACCTGGAGCGCGAAGATGCCGACGACGAGCGCGTCGCGCCCCCTGAAGTCGATCCAGGCCAGGGCGTACGCCGCGAAGAAGGCCAGGACGAGCGGGAACAGTACCGAGGGAACGGTGATGACGACGGAGTTGACGAAGTGCTCCGCGAGCCGCCCCGACCCGTTCCCGCCGCCGGACAGCACCGCGGCGTAGTTGTCGAGCGTGAGGTGGGGCGCACGGAACACGGTCCACCAGCCCGTCGTCTTGATCTCCTCCTCGGGGCGGAAGGAGGAGAGCAGGAGACCGAGGGTCGGTGTCGTCCAGAGGACCGCGATCACCACGGCGATCCACGTGAAGGCGCGGGAGGCCAGACGCTCCCGGACGCCGGTCACCCCGTCCTCCGCCGCGCCCGGATCTGGTGGGCGACGAAGGGGGTGACGAGGACGAAGAGGAGGACGGCGAGCGCCGCGCCCCGGCCGGTCTCGCCGTAGCGGAAGGCCTGGCCGTACATCTCGTGGGCGATGACGCCCGTGTCGAACTGTCCACCGGTCATGGTCTTGACGATGTCGAAGGCCTTGAAGGTGCCGATCGCCTGGGCGAGGACCACGACGAGCAGCGTGGGCCTGATCGACGGCAGCGTGATCCGCCGGAGGATCTGCCGGGGGGACGCACCGTCGAGTCGGGCCGCCTCGGTCAGCTCATCGGGAACGGCCCTGATCGCGCCGGCCAGCAGCACGGCCGCGAAGCCCGCCTGCGTCCACACCATGGCCACGATGAGGAACAGGACGTTCCAGGGGGAGTCCACGAGCCATTGCCGCGGTGCGCCGCCGAAGGCGACGACGAGCTGGTTCAGCAGCCCGATCTGCCCGACCGCAGCGGGGCGGTAGGCGTAGACGAACTTCCAGACGACGCCCGCGCCGACGAAGGAGAGCGCCATCGGCATCAGGACGAGGAAGAGCGCGAGCGTTCGCAGCCGCGACCGCACGACGGCCGCCGCGTAGAGCAGACCGACCCGGTCGCCGTCAGCGGCACGAGCACCACCCACGCCAGGGTGTTGCGCAGCGCCACCAGCGCCCGGGGATCGGTGACCATCCACACGTAGTTGTCGAGCCCGGCCCACGCGTCTCCCCCGCCGTCGGTGAACGACAGGAGCAGGGTGCGCAGAGCGGGCAGGAGCAGACCGACCGTGAGCAGCAGCAGAGCCGGGGCCAGCAGGATCAGGGCCGCGGCCCGCCTGCGTACCGGTCCCCGGTGCAGCGCCAGCAGGATCAGGGAGACCACCGCCGCGAAGGCGGCGACGCCCTGGAGCAGGTACAGCAGCTTGGGCTGCTGGGCGACGGCGTCGAACGACATCAGTGGCTCGGCCAGGACCGTTCGATGGAGTCGGCGACCTGCCGGGTGCTCGCGCCGCCGATCCAGTCGACGGATCCCTTCCAGAACGTCCCGGCGCCGACCGACGCCGGCATCAGGTCCGACCCGTCGAACCTGAACTGCGTCCGGGGATCCTGGAGCAGCTGGATCGAGAGCCTGTCGACCGGGTTCGCGGCCCGCGCCGGATCCACTCCCTTGTTCGCCGAGACGAACGGGCCTTTCTTCATCCGCGCGTTCGCGAAGTCCGCGGAGGCCAGATACTCCTGGAACGCCCGTACTTCGGGACGGTCGGCGAACGCGGCGGTGAAGACCCCACCGCCGAGGACGGGCCGGTCGGCCGGGTCGGCCCCCGGCAGGAGGAAGGCGTAGACGTCCTTGTCCGGTCCGATCTCGGTGCCCTTGGGCCACAGGCCGGCATAGAACGAGGCCTGGCGGTGCATCGCGCAGTCGCCGGAGAGGACCGGTGTGCCGGCCTCCTGGAAGGAGACCGACGCCATCGACCGGGCCGGACCGAAACCGCCGTTGGCGAACCGGTCGTTCTTCAGGATCGACCCCACCGTGTCCATGGCCTCGATCACGCGCGGGTCGTTGAACGGGATCTTGTGGGCGACCCACTGGTCGTACACGTCCGTGCCCTGCCGGCGCAGCAGGACGTCCTCGATCCAGTCCGTCACGGGCCAGCCGGTCGCCTCGGCGGACTCGATGCCCGCGCACCACGGCGTGACGCCCGACGCCGCGACCTTCTCGGTCACGGCCATCAGCTCGGACCAGGTGCGGGGAACGCTCACTCCCCTGTCCCGGAAGAACTTCGGCGAGTACCAGACCAACGACTTCACGTTCGCGACCAGCGGCGTGCCGTAGAGGGTGCCGTCCACGGTCGCGTAGCTGTTCCAGTCCGCCGACCAGCCCTGCCGCGCGAGGGCCGCGACCCCGGCGCTCGCGGGCTTGAGCTTCCCCGCCCGCGCGAAGCGTGCCAGGAGCCCGGGCTGGGGGAAGAACGCCATGTCAGGGGCGCTTCCCCCATCGACCCGGAGCTGGATCTGGGCCTCGAACTCCCCGTCCCCCTCGTACTGGACGTCGATTCCCGTGCAGCGCGCGAAGTCCGCCCAGGTCTCTTCGAACAGGTCGGCCTCCCGGTCCCGGTTCTCCGCGTAGACGGTGACCTGGGAGCCGGGGTGCTTGCCGTACCGGGCGTACGGCCCGCAGTCCACGGCCGGCTGCGACTGCGACGGGCTGTCCTGGGGAACCCCGCAGGCGGCGGCAAGGGCGGCGAGGGCGATGACGGCGAGCGTGAGCCTCGCGCCGAACCTCATGGGTGTACTCCTCCGATCGCCCACCGAAGGGTTCTCGGGAGCGATCAGAAGCTACCAGCGCTCGAACAAAATCGACTAATCGTTCGATCTTGAACGATCGGGTCAGTGAGCGGTGGACCGGACGGCGTCCTGGATCAGCTCCACCACGGCCCGGGGATGGGCGAGCATGACCAGGTGGGAGGAGTCGACCTCGACGGTGGTCATCCCGGCGCGCTCGTAGCCGTAGCGCTCCACGTCGGGGTTGATCGTGCGGTCGGAGGAAGCGACCAGGCCCCAGGAGGGCTTGGTCCGCCACGCCGCGACGGGCGCCGCCTCCGAGAAGGCACGTGCGGCCAGGGGGCGCTGGGAGACGGCGAGCACCGCGGCGAGACCGGGGTCGACGTCCGCCGCGAAGAGGGCGGGGAACTTCTCGATGTCCACCGAGACGTCGGTGCCGGTCCCGGCGGAGCCGGCCACCGGGAACGGGGTGTAGACGAGCGCGTCGGCGAGGCCGGAGTCGGGGAAGCGGCCCTGCAGCTCGCCCAGGCTCTCGCCCTCCTCCAGCGCGTATCCCGCCAGGTACACCAGGGCGCGGACGTTGTCCTCCGCACCGGCGAGGGTGATGACGGCCCCGCCGTAGGAGTGCCCGACCAGGATCACGGGGCCTTCGACGGCGCGGATCACCGAGGCGATGTACGCGGCGTCCTCGACGAGGCCGCGGTTGGGCACCGCCGGGGCCACCACGTCCAGGCCGGCCGCGGTCAGTTCGGGGATGACGCGGGCGAAGCTGGAGGCGTCGGCGAAGGCGCCGTGGACGAGGACGACGGTGGGGCGGGCGTGTCGGGACATGGGGGAACTCCTCGGTGAGTGAAGGGGAGAGGGGGTTGTGGGCGGTGCGGTCGGCGTGCCCGGGTGCGGTCAGAGCGTGCGGCGCACGCCCGCCTGGCGTTCCAGATTGCGGAGCTGGACGGCCAGGTCGCCTTCCACGGCGAGGTGGGCGGGGCCGCTGCGGCCGATGGGCAGGACCTGCTCGCTGCGCATGTCCTCGAGCATCAGGGCGAACGCCGTGTACATCGCGACGAGCGCCACGACGAGGCCGAGCGCACCGGACGTGCGCGTCAGCCATTCGGCGCCGGTGATGCCCGCGAGGCCGGTGGCCGCCCAGCGGGGCAGGGAGGCCGCGAGGACGAACCACAGCGCGCGCTTGGGCCGGGTCACGGCCGTCATCAGGGCTCCGAAGCAGAGGAGCGCCAGGTTGAACACGCCGAGGACCTGAAGGCCGTCGGCCGCACCGCTGAGCATGACGAGCGCGTAGGGCAGCCAGCTGCCCGCGAACACCGCCATCAGCGTCGCCGCGATCACGTCACGGGCACCGAAGGCCAGGATGCTCACCAGGAGTTGCAGGACGAAGGCCGGCAGTACGGTGAAGGCGACGGCGGGGCGGGCCGCCTCGTCGAAGAGCCCGAGCTGGAGGCAGCCGGTCATCACGGACGCGATGGCGATGGTGAAGAAGCCGAGCGGCATGGGTGAGGCGATGGGGCGCAGGTTGATCCGTGTCATCGACCGGAGGTCCGGTTCGAAACGGCGTTCCGGGGGAACGTCCGGCGAGGTCGCCGGGGTGTCGCCGCCGGCAGCGGCGGGGGAGGCTGCGGACATCGGGTGGCTCTCTCTCAGTGCTCGAAGCAGGGGTCGACGAAGGACGGCGTCGTCTCGGGGACGGAGCCGCGCGCGACGCGCCACCGGCGGTGCCGCTCGGCCTCGGCGACGGCCTCGGCCACGGCCGACGCCTGGAGGGCGCCGCTCTGGTAGCCGCCGAAGTGGGCCACCGGGCTCCACACCGGGCTGACCGGCGGGACGGCCTCGTCGAGACCCTCGTACTCCGCGCTCGCCCAGACGATCCGGCCGCCGACGACGGTGAGCAGGGACTCGATGCCGGGGATGACCTCCTCGGGCACGGTGAGGTAGTCGTCGGACAGGATCGCGAGGTCGCCGTAGCAGCCCTCGCGCAGGGTTCCCTTGACGTCCTGCTCGCCGGTGAGCCGTGCTCCGCCGCGGGTGTACAGACCGAGGGCGGTCTCCCGGTCGATCAGGTTCCCGGCCGGGTAGAGCGCGGTGCCGCCGACGGTGCGTCCGGTCACGAGCCAGTGGAGCGCGACCCACGGGTTGTACGAGGAGACGCGGGTGGCGTCGGTTCCGGCGGCGACGGTCAGGCCCCGGTCGAGCATGGCCCGGACCGGCGGGGTGTGGGCGGCGGCCTCGGCACCGTACCGGTCGAGGAACGCGGCGCCCTGGAAGGACATCCGGTTCTGTACGGAGACGGCGCCGCCGAGGGCGGCGATCCGGTCGAGGCTGTCGGTGGAGACGGTCTCGGCGTGGTCGAACAGCCAGCGGTTGCCGCCGGGGAAGAGCCCTTCGGCCGCGAGCTTCTCGAAGACGGCCAGGTCGCGGCGGATCGTCTCGTCGTACGTGGCGTGGAGCCGGAAGCCCCAGCCGTTCTCCAGCAGCAGCCGGACCGCCTTCTCGAACTCGGCCTCGTACCCCTCGGCGAGCGCGGGACGGGGCTCGGAGAAGTTCTCGAAGTCCGCGGCGGCCCAGGTCAGGTTCTCGCCCGCCCCGTTCAGCCGGAGCCATTCGTCCCCGTCCCCGGGCTTGACCGTCTCGGTCCACCGCTTCAGGTCGGCGAGCTCCTGCCCGGCCGTCTGCGGGAAGAGGTGGTAGGCGATCCGGAGGGTCAGCTCCCCCGACCGGGCGAGGTCGACGACCGTGGCGTAGTTGTCGGGGAAGTTCTGGAACCCGCCGGCGGCGTCGACCGCGGACGTCAGCCCGAAGCGGTTCAGCTCGCGCAGGAAGTGGCGCGTGGATGTCCGCTGGTCGGCCTCGTCGAGAGCCGGCGCCTTGGCCAGGGTCGAGTACAGGATGAGGGCGCTCGGCGCGGCGAGGAGGACGCCGTTCGGTTCGCCGTCCCGGCCCCGGACGATCTGCCCGCCGCGGGGATCCGGGGTGTCGCGCGTGAATCCGGCCGCCCGGACCGCGGCCCGGTTCATCAGGGCCGACTGGTACAGGTGCAGGACGAAGACGGGGGTGTCCGGTGCGGCGGCGTTCAGCTCGGCGACCGTCGGCATCCTGCGCTCCGCGAACTGTTCGGCGGTCCAGCCGCCCACGACGCGGATCCACTGCCCCTTGGGCGTCCGGCCGGCCTGCTCGCGCAGCATGGCCAGGGCGTGGCGCAGACTGCGCACCCCGTCCCAGCGCAGCTCCAGGACGTAGTTCAGGCCGCCTCGGATGACGTGCAGGTGCGAGTCGTTGAGACCGGGGATCACCCTGCGGCCGAGAGCGTCGACGACCTTGGTGCCGGGCCCGACGAGGTGGGCGAGGTCGTGGTCGTCGCCGAGGGCCGCGACGCGGCCGTCACGGATCGCGACGGCGCGGGCCCCGGGCCGGTCGGGGTCACCGGTGAACACCTTGGCGTTGCGGACGAGGAGGTCGGCGTGCGCGTGGTCCGGACGCGAGGCGGGGACGAGGCCCGCCACCGGCATGCTCGTCGACGGCCCGGTCATGCGAGGGCCTTGCGGAGGGTGTCGGTGGCGAGTCCGATGGCGAGTTCGGCGGCCCGCGTCCCGCGCAGCGCGTTCAGCATCACGAAGTCGTGGATGGTCCCCTGGACGCGGAGCGCGGTCACGGGGACCCCGGCGGCGCGGAGCTTCGCCGCGTACGCCTCGCCCTCGTCGCGCAGGACGTCCGCCTCGGCCGTGATCACCAGGGCCGGCGGCAGGCCGGTGAGCTGCTCGGTGGAGGCGCGCAGCGGGGAGGCGGTGATCTGGGTGCGCTCGGCCTCGTCGGTCGTGTACTGGTCCCAGAACCACGTCATGGCGTCGCGGCGCAGGAAGTAGCCCTCGGCGAAGAGGTGGTACGAGTCGGTGTCGCAGCTCGCGTCCGTGACCGGGTAGAAGAGCACCTGCTGGACGAGGGTCACATCGCCGCGCTGCTTGGCCATGAGGGTGAGGGCTGCGCTCATGTTGCCGCCGACCGAGTCGCCCGCGACGGCGATCCGCGTGCCGTCGAGGTCCTTGTGGTGGCCCTCGCGGGCGACCCACTGGGCGACGGCGTAGTTCTGCTCGATCGCGACGGGGTAGCGGGCCTCGGGAGAGAGGTCGTATGCGGGGAAGACGACGGCCGCCCCGGCGCCGACGGCGAGTTCACGGACGAGCCGGTCATGGGTGTGGGCATTGCCGAAGACCCAGCCCGCGCCGTGGAGGTAGAGGATGACGGGCAGCGGACCGGTGGCGCCGCGCGGGCGGACGATCCGGGCGCGGACGTCGCCGGTCGGGCCGCCGTGGACGGTGACCCACTCCTCGTCGACGTCGGGCAGCGGAACACCCTCGCCGCTCTGCACGTCGTCCACCGCCTTGCGGCCTTCGGCTACCGGGATCTGGTAGAGGTACGGCGGCTGGGCGGTGGCGTCGGCGAACGCCTGGGCGGCGGGTTCGAGGATCGGCCGGTTCTTCATGAGGGGTTCTCCTTCTGGGGATGTGCGGGACGGGGCAGGCCGGAGGCTCAGCGGGTCACCCGTGCGGCGTCGAGGACCACGTCGGCGACCACGGCCGGACGGGAGACGGCCACGGCGTGGGAGGCGTCCACCTCGGTGAGGTGCGCGCCGGCGCGCCGGGCCATCCAGCGCTCGGCGGCCGGCGGGATGTTCTTGTCGGCGGTGGCGATCAGCGCCCATGACGGGATCGTCTTCCAGGCCGCTTCCCCCGCCTTCTCCTCCAGCGCGGCGGTGGCGACCGGGCGTTGGGCCGCGGCCATGACGGCCGCGTCGGCGGAGGGCACGTCGGCTGCGAACTGCCGGTGGAACGCGGCCCGTTCGATGACGAGTTCGGTGCCGGTGCCACCGCCGGGCAGCGGGTACGACCGCGGGTTCACGGTGTCGCCGAGGGTGGAGCCCGGGAACTTGGCGGCGAGCTCGGCCGCGCTCTCGCCCTTGTCCGGGGTGAACGCGGCGATGTAGACGAGGGCCTTCACCCGGCTGTCGCCCACGGCGGCGCCACTGATGACGGCGCCGCCGTAGGAGTGGCCGACCAGGACGACGGGTCCGTCGACCGCGGCCAGCACGCTCCGCAGGTAGGCGGTGTCCGCGGCGAGACCGCGCAGCGGGTTGGCGGGGGCCAGGACGGGGTAGCCGGCGCGCTGCAACCGTCTGATCGTGCCGCTCCAGCTGGAGGCGTCGGCGAACGCCCCGTGGACGAGGACGATCGTGGGCTTGGGGCCGTGCCGGTCGGTGGCGTCGGCGGCCGGGGCGCTCGCGGGTGCGGCGCCGATCAGGGCGGCCAGCGTCGCGGGCAGGGCAAGGGCGAGGGCGAGCGTGCGGGAGCGGGTGCGGGTGCGGGTGCGGGTGCGCCTCGTGGGGTGCATGGGGTTTTCCTTGTCGGGTGGTGAAGCGTGCGGGGATGCCCGGTCGGGCGGGCGGGGGTGCGCTGGTCGGGCGGGGCTCGTCTCAGAGGCCGTACGCCTCCAGGAGCCGTAGCCAGACCTCGCTCACCGTCGGGAAGGCGGGCACGGCGTGCCAGAGGCGTTCCAGGGGGACCTCGCCCACGAGGGCGACGGTGGCCGTGTGGATGAGCTCGGTCGCCATCGGGCCGGTGAGGGTGCAGCCGATGACGACTCCTCGGGTCTCGTCGACGACGAGCTTGGCGAGACCGCGGTAGTCGTCCGCGTGGAGCGCGGCCCCGGCGACGTCATCGATGCGGTACTCCACCGTGCGCACCGCGAGACCCGCTTCGCGTGCCGCGCGTTCGGTGAGACCGACGCTCGCGACCTCAGGAGAGGTGAAGACGGCCTGGGGGACGGCGAAACGGTCGGCCTCCGCGCTCCACGGCCGCCGGCCGCCGCTCTCGGCCGGGCGCCCCGCGGCCCGCTCGGCGATCGCCGCCGCGCAGGCGCGGGCCTGGTACTTGGCCATGTGGGTCAGCGGCGCCCGGTGGTTCACGTCGCCGACGGCATAGAGCCAGTGACCCTCGACCCCGGTGACCCGGCACGTGTCGTCGACCCGGAGCCAGTCGCCCGCCGGCAGTCCGACGGAGTCCAGGCCGAGGTCCTCGGTGCGCGGGCGCCTGCCGACGGCGGCGAGGACTTCGTCGCAGACGAGGGTGGTCCCGTCGTCGGTGTCCACGGTCACCGTGCGGGTGTCCTCGTCACGGGCGGCCCGGACGGCCGACACCCCGAAGCGGATGGTGACGCCCAGATCACTCAGACCCCGGGTGACCTCTTCGCCGGCACACGGCTCCCAGCCGGTCAGCAGGGCCTGGTCGCGGACGAGCAGGGTGACGGAGGAGCCGAGCGAGCGCCACGCGGTGGCCATCTCGCAGGCCACCACTCCCCCGCCGATGACGACGAGGCGCGCGGGTACCGCGTCGGCCGTGGTGGCCTGCCCGCTGGTCCACACGCCGATCCGGTCGAGCCCCTCGACCGGCGGCAGCACGGCCCCCGTGCCGGTGCAGACCACGACCGCGCGCCGGGCCCGCAGGGTACGGACCGTGCCGTCGGCCCCGGTCACCTCCACCCGGCGCTCACCGGCGAGCCGGCCGTGCCCCCGTACGAGCGCGATGCCCGCGCCGGCGAGCCAGTCGGCCTGGCCGGTGTCGTCGCCGCGCCCCGTGAAGCGGTCACGGCGGGCCAGGACGCGCGCCGGGTCGAGTGCCGCCGTGACCGCCTGGCGGGCCCCGTCGACCGAGCGGGCCGCCACCCGGGCGGCGCCGGGTCGCAGCAGGGCCTTGCTCGGCACGCAGGCGCGGTAGGAGCACTCGCCGCCGACCGCCTCGGCCTCGACGAGGACGGCGGTCAGCCCCGACCGGACGGTCCGGTCGGCGACGACCTCGCCGGCCGGACCGCCGCCGACCACGACGACGTCGTAGGTGTCCATCAGCCGCGCACCAGCGGGGTGTCCACGAGGTGCTCGGCCAGGAACCACACCTGCGCCTCGCCGGTCCGGACGACCTCGGAGACGAGCAGGTCGGCGCTGCCCTCGTCGCCCTCCCCGGAGAGCCGGGCGGTGGCGTCCCGTGCGTCGATCAGGATCCGCTCGTGCGCGTCCAGGAGCCGCGACAGCATGACGGGCACCGGCTCGACGCCGTCCGGCGGGCGGGGGATCGACGTCAGCTCCGCGACGTGGCGCGGGTCCCCGACGGCGACGCCGCCGAGGCTCTGGACGCGCTCGGCCAGCGCGTCCACGATGGCCAGTTGGGCCTCCGCGTGCTTGTCCAGCATCAGATGGAGCGAGTAGAAGGTGGCCCCGCGCATGAGCCAGTGGTGCTTCTTGTAGAGGGAGTGGAGGATCTGCGTGTCGGCGAGAACGCGGTTCAGCCGCTGGCAGGCGTACATGCGGGTGTCGTGGCCGAGACCGATCGGCACCTGCCTGAGCGTGCCGAACGCCTGGGTCTCGGCGCCCTTCTGGTGCAGCAGCGGCTGGCCGCCGCCGTGCGGGGTCGTGAGGGTGCCCATCGAAGGCTCCTGTTCGGGAAAGAGGGTGGGTGGGAAGGGCCCGGCCGCCCGGTCGGGGGGTTACGCGGGCGACCGGACCCGGTCCGTGCGGCTCGCGCTCGGCACTCAGCGCTCAGCGCTCGGCGGTCGCCGGAGCGGGGGGCCGGTGCAGGACGAGCCGGGTGAGGAGTCCGCTGCCGAGACCGGCCGCGAGCGCGAGGGCGGCCCACCACAGCGGGTACGGCGTGAGGCCGAGGGCCGCGTCGAGGGACCAGGCCCCGGGGCCGGTGGCGGCGAGGGCGGCGGCGGTGCCGATGAGGACGAGCGGGTACTCGTATCCGTCGTTCTGCACCCAGAGTCCGTGGCGCCGTTTCACGGTGAGCGCGACCGTCATGACCCCGATGGTCCCGGTCGCGGCGAGCGGGGTCAGGAGGCCGGCGGCGAGCAGCAGGCCCGACCCGATCTGGCCACCGCCCGCGGCGAGGGCGGTGAGAGCACCGCCGCGGAAGCCGTCGGCGCGGAACTCCTCGGTACCGCCCTCGAGTCCCTTGCCGCCGAGGTGTGAACTGACCTTCTGCACACCGTGGGCGGCGACGAGCAGCCCCACCAGCAGACGCAGGATCAGAATGCCGGTGTCCACAGGGGTCAGCCGGCCGCGTGCGCGCCGATGATGCTCTGCGCGTACACGACACCCAGGCCGTACGCGCCCGCGTGGGCCTTGACGATCTCCATGACCGCGCCGTACGTCTCCTCGCGCGCCCAGTCGCGCTGCAGCTCCAGGAGCACCTGCACCCAGGTCACCGGGACGGCGCCGGCGGCGATCATCCGCTGCAGCGCGTGCTCGTGGGCGGCCGGGCTGACGCCACCGGAGGCGTCGGAGACGACGTACACCTCGTAGCCCTGCTCCAGCGCCGAGAGCGCGGGCAGCACCAGGCAGACCTCGGTCCACAGACCCGACAGAACGATCTTCTTGCGCCCGGTCGCCTTGACCGCCGCGACGAGCGCCTCGTCCTCCCAGGCGTTCATGCTGGTGCGGTCGATGGGCTCGCTCTTGGGGAACACCTCGGCGAGCTGCGGCAGCAGGGGCCCGGAGAACGACTCGGCGGCCACCGTGGTCAGGACGGCCGGCACGTCGAAAGCCCGGGCGGCCTTGGCGAGGCCCACGGTGCTGTTGATGATCGCGGCGCGGTCGCCGCTGCCGGTGCCGAAGAACATCTGCGGCTGGTGGTCGACGAAGAGCATGACCGCGTTGTCGGGCGTGAGCAGGTCCTTGCTCGGGGCGGCCTTCACCTTGTTGATGTCGAACATGAGGGGGTCCTTTCGAAGCGATCGGCAACGTGCCCACCGCGTCGGCGGCTCGGCACGTCGTCACGCTACGAGCGACCGGACCGACCGTGTTGACCTCCTGCGCCCACGAGTTGGCACGACAGCGCACAACGGCGTGAGACCCCCCGGGCCTCGGTGACCTGGGGTCCGGGACAATGTGAGAGATTGTCACTTCTCTCATGAAGAACTGCTGAACGGATGCGGTGGCGAGGGGGGCGGCCGGGGGTGGGTGCCGCGACTAAAGGGCATGTCAACCCGCTTCTGTGACAGGCGGGTTGGGGGCAAACGGCGGTATTGCGGGCGTCGAGGCGGCGAAGATCCGGGTGATAGCATCCCCGCATCTGTGATCTTGCTCCGTTTTGACACGGATCCTGATCGCGATCGGCGGCCTGTTTTCCGCGTCACCGCAGGTGAACCGGTGCCGATCAGCTGTGTTGCGGGGCCTCGCGAGGTGTATCTGCAGCCGTCCGCATGCCATGCGCCGGGAAAGGTTTCCATGAATCGAGACGCACTTGTGTGGTGCTTGGTTGCGGTCACGGCGATAGCCGTCGCCGCGGTCGTGGCACTCGTCGCCCGCAACAGAGCGCTGGGGGCGAAGAAGCAGCACACCGAGGCCGAACTGAGGCAGCAGCTGCTCACGGCGGACAGTTACCTGCACGCTTCGCGCGCCGAGCTCCAGAGGTTCCGCAACGAGCAGGACGCCACGCTCCGCGAAGCCAAGGAGGCGGCGGAGGAGAACACCAAGGCCGTCCTCAAGGCCGCCGCCAGCCTCCTGCAGAGCCTCGCGGCCGAGCAGACGACGCTGCTGGACGGCATCCAGCGCAAGTACGGCGGACACGCCGTCCTCAGCGACCTGTTGGACGTCAACCACGCCAACGCCCAGATGGCGCGCAAGGCTCAGGGCATCGCCGTCATGTGCGGTGCGCCGCTCGGCCGTCGTAACCGGCCCGCCAGCGTCTACGACGTCGTACGCAGCGCCCAGAGCCAGATCCGCAACTTCCACCGGGTCGCGATCATGCAGCAGACCGGTCTCGCCCTGAAGGCGTCCGCGGTCGCGCCCGTCGCCCTCGCCGTGGCGGAGCTGCTCGACAACGCCGCCAGCTTCTCGCAGCACGACGCGCCGATCGAGGTGACGTTCCAGCGCGTCCAGAACAACCTGTGCATCGTCATCGACGACGCGGGTGTCAGCATGAACGACGAGGACCGGCAGCGGGCGACCGCGCTGCTCTCCGGCGAGGTCGCCCCCCGGCTGTCGCAGCTCGGGACCCAGCCGAAGTTCGGCTTCCCCGTCATCGGCCTGATCGCACGTCAGCACGGCTTCAGGGTGGACGTCACCGGAGTCTCCCGGTACGGCGGCGTCAGGGCCGTCGTCCTCTTGCCCGAGGAGCTGTGGACCATGGAGGAGCTGCCGCCCGCCCAGGAGGCCCCGGTGAGCGACATCCGGCGGGCCCCCGAGAGCCGGCCCCAGAGCGCCACGTCGCGCACGATGCACGGTCTGCCCAAGCGCGGCGCACGCCAGGCGCCCATCGCGAGCGTCCCCGATCCCGGCACCACCTCGTCGGCGCCGGGGATCCAGGGGGAGACGGGCCGTGCTTCCGGACGCAGCCTGGGGGCCTTCCAGCGCGGCACCCTCTCCGGTCGCAACCTTGACGCCACCTCGCTCGAAGGGCCCGAAGACGCATGACCGCAGACCTGTCGTGGATGCTCGAGGACATCGTGCACAACGTGCCCCGCGCACGGCACGCCGTCCTGCTGTCCGCGGACGGCCTTCCCCGCGGCGCGACGGAGGGCCTGGCCGAGAAGGACGTGCGCACCATCTCCGCGGCCATGGCCGGGATGCAGTCGCTCAGCCGGGCGACGGCCCACTTCGCCGGACCTGAGGAGGACCGGCAGTGGAACCAGACCATCATCGAGTTCTCGCACGGCTGGAGCTTCCTGATCGGGGCGGGGCAGGGCTCCTACCTCGCCGCCGCGGCCGCGCCCGATGTGGACATGCAGCAGATCTCCTTCCGCATGCACCGCCTCGTCGCCCGGCTGGGCAACAACCTCACCTCGCCGCCACGGGTGAGCTCCGAGGACGCCGGAGGCGCGCGGGGCAACGCCCCCCGGCAGCAGGGCTCCGGTGACGCGGGATTCGTCCTCGGCGAGCTCGACCGGGTGATGTCCGAGGTCAAGGGCGCCCGTCACGCCGTACTGCTGGGATCGGACGGCCTTCCCCGCGGGGCGACCAACGGGCTGAGCCGCGACCTCGCGGACACGATCTCCGCGGCCATGACGGGCATCCACGCCTACAGCCGGGTCACCTCCCAGTTCGCGGGGGTCGCCGAGGACGGGGAGTGGCGTCAGACGGTCATCGAGTTCCAGCACGGCTGGATCTTCCTGATGGCGGCCGGACCCGATGCCTTCCTGGCCGCCGCCGCCGAACACGACTGCGACATAGAGGAGTTCACCACGCGTCTGCACGAGGTGGTTCCCAGGCTGACCGCGGCGGCGACACCAGGAGAGGGGACAGGCCGTGTATGACGGGCCCGAACAGGATGAAGATCTGGAGCTGACGTCTCCGTTAGTTCCCCTCTTCGTGATCACGAACGGACGAGCGCTGCCCCCGGACCACGAGTACGAGCACACGACGCTCGTGACGGCGGCCGCGGCGGCGGAGAACGGCCAGGTCGCGGCGCGCACGCTGTCCCCGGAAGCGGGGCAGGTCATGGACCTGGTCGCGAACGGCTTCCTGTCCGTGGCCGAGGTGGCGGGGCACACGCACCTGCCCCTGGGCATCGTCCGCATCCTGCTGGCGCAGCTCGAGGAGGACAGTCTCATCCTCGCGAGGTCACCGATACCGCACGCCGAACGCGTCGACAGGGAATTGGTCAGCGCGGTGCTTGAGGGCCTGAAGAATCGATTCGGAGCGTAGAGCGTGTACCTGGATCCAGATGTCTCCCACGCGGTGAAGATCCTCATAGTGGGGCATTTCGGGGTCGGTAAGACCACCTGCATCGGCAGTCTCTCCGAGATCGAGCCCCTCCGGACCGAGGAAGAGATCACCGAGGCCAGCGTGGGCTTCGACGACCTGTCGGGCACGCCCGACAAGAAGACCACCACGGTCGCCATGGACTTCGGCCGGCTCACCCTGAGCGACACCCTGGTCCTCTACCTCTTCGGAACGCCCGGCCAGGAGCGCTTCAAGGAGATGTGGGAGGAGCTCTCCCGGGGCGCCCTGGGCGCGCTGGTCCTGGTCGACCCGGAGCGGCTGCACGAGTCCTTCCCCGTCCTGGACCTCGTGGAGCGCTTCGGCCTGACGTACGCCATCGCGGTGAACCACTTCGAGGGCACCACGGACTACCCGCTCGACGAGGTGCGCGAGGCCCTGAACCTCACCGCCGACACCCCCGTCGTGGAATGCGACGTACGGGACGAGAAATCCTCGGCGCGGGCCCTCATCACCCTCGTGAAACACCTCATGTCCCAACTCGGCTAGGAGCGCAGGAATGCAACAGCCACGTCACCCGCAGGAGATACCCCCCGGCTGCCCCGCGCACGGGAACGTCCAGATGTTCGGCCCCTTGTTCGGAGCCGACCCGGACAGCCACTACGCACAGCTGCGCCCCTTCGGCCCCAGTGCGCCCGTGGACATCGCCCCCGACGTCCAGGCCGAGCTCGTCACCAGCTACGACGCCGCTCTGTACGTCCTGCAGAACCCCGCCTCCTTCGTGCGCGACTCCCGCCGCTGGAACGCCCTCAACGAAGGGCGCGTCCCCGCCGACAGCCCGGCACTGCCCATGATGAGTTACCGCCCCAACGCGCTCCTCAGCGACGGTGCGGCGCACGCCCGCCTGCGCCGGGCCGTGACCGACAGCCTCGCCACGGTCAACGAGCACCAGCTCATCCGACAGACGCAGCAGTCCGCCAACTACCTGATCAGCCAGTTCAGTACGGACATCCGCGGCCAGGCGGAGCTGAT
Organism: Streptomyces sp. NPDC002138; assembly: GCF_040296485.1. Taxonomy (NCBI): domain Bacteria; kingdom Bacillati; phylum Actinomycetota; class Actinomycetes; order Kitasatosporales; family Streptomycetaceae; genus Streptomyces; species Streptomyces sp. NPDC002138. The sequence continues at coordinate 59,253 of NZ_JBEOXE010000037.1, forward strand.
GGCCGAGTACGCCCAGCCGCTGCCCCTGCTGGTCTTCAGCGACCTGTTCGGCTGCCCGCCCGACATCGGCGACCGCGTGATCGCCGGGATCAGCGGCCTCTTCGAGGGGAAGCCCGGGTCCGACGAGGTGCTCGGCGGGGCGCTCATGGAGCTGATCGCCCTCAAGCGGCGGCGCCCGACGGCCGACCTGACGACACGCCTGATGGAGCACCCGGCCCAGCTGACCGACGAGGAGGTGCTGCACCAGCTGGTCACCCTGCTCTCCGGCGGCACCGCGCCGCTGGCCGCGACCATCGGCACCAGCAGCGCCCTGTACCTCGGAGAGGACTGGCAGGTCGGCCTCCCCGTCGAGGACGCGGTTTCCCAGACCCTCTGGAACTACGCGCCGATCGCCAACTACGCGGCCCACTACCCGACTCACGACGTCGAACTCGGCGGCCGGGTGGTCCGGGCCAACGACCCGATCCTGATCTCCTTCGCCGCGGCCAACACCGACCCGAAGCTGACCCTGCACCGCGAACAGCTCAGCGCCAAGGCACACTTGGCGTTCGGCGCGGGTCCGCACGCCTGCCCGGCCAAGGACCCGTCCTTCATGATCGCCGTGACGGCCGTCGAGACGCTGCTCAACCAGCTGCTCGACGTCGAGATGCGCGTCCCGTTCCATTCGCTCACCTGGGCGCCGACCCCGTGGATCCGCACGCTGGTCACCCTCCCGATCCGCTTCACCCCGAGGGCCGTTCCGCCGGCCGCCGAGCCGGCCGGGTCGAACGCGGGCCAGACGCCCCAGCAGCAGAGCGCCGCCTCCTCGCCCTCCGGCGCCGGACCGTCGCGCACGCACGCCGGGGCCGCGTCGCAGTCCAAGGGCGGCCTGTTCAGCCGCTTCCTGGCGTGGACGCGGGGCGAGTGACACACGCGCGGGCCGACCCCGCGGCATAGGGCAGCCGTCGGCGGGGGCGGGGCGGGGCGATGCGCCGCCTGGCCTCCGAGGCACCGCTGGGCCGTCTCTTCCGGGTCTTGCCTGGCCCGCGCCGCCCGGCAAGATCCGGAATTGACGGCCTAGCGGTGTGAGCGTTGGGCTTCGACGATCTGCCGCACGGAGCCGTCGACGCCCGCCCGGGCCTGGAGTCGCTCGGCGAACCCGGGGAACTGCCCGGCGATGGCGCTGAGCAGCCGCAGCTCCAGCGGCGCCACGTTGACCTCGCACCGGTCGCGGCGGACGGCTCGTACGACGCCGTCGGCGACCTGGCCGGGCGTGACGGTCCTGATGCCGTTGGGCGGCGCGGCGCCCGTGGCCGCGAACATTCCCGCGTCGCGGACGAAGCCGGGCTGGACGAGGGAGACCCCCACCCCCGTGCCCCTGAGTTCCTGGCGCAGGGCGAGCGCGAAGCCGCGCAGCCCGAACTTCGTGGCGTTGTAGAGGGAGGTCGACTTGGTCGCGGCCTTGCCGGAGAGGGAACCGACCAGCACGATGTGGCCGTGGCGGCGGCCGGCCATCCGCTCCGCGAACAGCCGGGACAGCAGGACGGGCGCGCGGAGGTTGACGTCGAGGGCGCGGTCGAGCTGCTCCTCGGTGTAGTCCAGGAGGTCACCGCTGGCGGGCAGGGCGGCGTTCGCGACGAGGACGTCCGCGTCGGCGCAGGTCTCGGCGAGCCGGACGACGTCGGACCGGACGGCCAGGTCGGCGACGACGGTACGGGCTCCGCAGGCGTCCGCGGTGGCCTTCAGGGCCTCCTCCCGGCGTCCGGTCACCGTGAGGCGGGCTCCCTCCGCCACCAGTCTCGACGCCAGGGCGGCGCCGATGCCTCCGGTGGCCCCGGTGAGCAGAACGTTCGATCCTGATATCTCCACGATGTCTCCCACACGGCTGCCCTCTACTGTTCGTTCGAACGAACAGTAAGGATCGCTCCGCTCCATGTCCACACCGCGCACGCCCCAACTCCCCCTCGCATCACGGGTGGTCGTAGCGGCCGATGAGGCAGAATGTCGACATGCCCCCTGCCTCCGACACCCGCCAGAGCATCATCGACGCCGTACTGCGGATCATCGGGCAGGACGGCATCGCCGCCGTCACCAACCGGCGGATCGCCAAGGAGGCCGGAGTCTCCCTCGGTTCCGTCACCTACCACTTCGCCACCCAGCACGAGCTGCTGCGCGAGAGCCTGCTGCACTTCGTCGCCGAGGAGACCCGGCACTTCACGGAGCTCGCCGACGCGTGCTCCGACGAGCGCTTCGACATCGGGCAGGCGGCCGAGGTGGTGGCGCAGGTCGCGGGCGGCAACGCCTTCGACAGCCGGCACATCGCACCCTTCGAGCTGTACGTCCAGGCCGGCCGCGACGAACGCCTGCGTTCCGCCGCGGCCGAGTGCTTCGCCGCCTACGACCTGCTGGCCACCCGGATCCTGACCCACCTCGGCGCGGCGGACCCCGGCCGCCTGGCGAGCGTCGCCGTCGCCCTGGTCTTCGGGCAGCAGCTGCGCCGCCTGGCCACCGGCGCCCCCGCCGAGGACCTCGTCGACACCCTGCTGATCCTCGCGCGGTTCACCCCGGAGCAGACCCTGCGGGCCCCGCAGGCCCCGCAGGCCCCGTAGGCCCGTAGGCCCGTAGGCCCGCAGGCCCCTTAGCCCCGTGGGCCCGTACGCGCCAGACGGACCCCGCAGGCCTCCGGCCCCGGCCGTCCGTACATCGGGGCTTCCCCGATCCGGGCCCGTCAGTCGACCAGCACACCCGGATTGAGGATGCCCCGGGGGTCGAGCGCGCCCTTCGCGGCCCGCAGGGCCAGGGCGAACGGCTCGGGCCGCTGGCGGTCGTACCCCGGACGGTGGTCGCGTCCGACGGCGTGGTGGTGGGTGATGGTGGCCCGGTGCCGGTGCAGGACCTCGACGGCGACGGCCTTGAGGTCGTCCCAGAGGGCGGCCTCGTCGCCGCCCCGGCCGGCCGCGAGGACGGTGAAGTAGGGGGCGGCGCCGTCCGGATACACGTGCGTCAGACGGCAGTTGACGGTCGCGGGGTGCCCGGTGGCTTCCAGCGCGGCCGCACCGACCTCGGTGCGCACCGCGTCGATCAGGCCGGGAACGCGGTCCCATGTGGCCGCCGTCTCGAAGGTCTCCGCGATGGCGCCCATCCTGACCAGTCCGTCGCGGAGGTAGGGCATCCGCAGGAAGGCCGAGCGCCACGCGCCCACGGCCGCGTCGCCGGCCGGCGCGCCGCCCGGGCCCGGGGCGCCGCTCCCGTCGTACCGGCCACCGTGCGACCGGGCGAGCTCGACCGCCCGCGCGAGCCGGTCGGCCACCGGTTCGTGGGCCGACTCGAAGCCCAGGACGAGGACCGAGCAGCCGTCCTGCGCGGCGCCCGACAGCGCCGCCTCCCCCGGGTCGAGCAGTCGGCAGTTGGCGGGCGCGAGGTCGGACTGCGCGAGGGCGCGCACCGCACGCAGCGCGGCGTGGAAGTCGGTGAAGGCGACCGCCGCGGAGGCCTTGTGGCGGGGGCGTTCCTGCAGGCGCATCCACGCCTCGGTGATGACGCCGAGCGCCCCTTCGGACCCCAGGAAGAGGCGGTCGGGCGAGGGGCCCGCCCCGGAAGCGGGCAGCCGCCAGGAGGAGTTCGTACCGGCCGGGGTGACCACGCGCATCGACTGGACGAAGTCGTCGATGTGCGTGCGCCCCGTGGCGTAGTGGCCGCCTGCGCGGGTGGCGAGCCAGCCGCCGAGCGTGGAGAACTCGAAGCTCTGCGGGAAGTGCCGCAGGGTGAGGCCGTGCGGGCGCAGCTGGTCCTCCAGGCTCGGCCCGAGGGTGCCGGCCTGGATGCGCGCGGCGCGCCCCTCCGTGTCGACCTCCAGGACGCGCCCCATGGCGGTCAGGTCGAGGGACAGCACGGCCCGGTGCGCGTCGCCCCGGTATTCCACTCCCCCGCTGACGGAGGAGCCCCCGCCGTACGGGACGACGGCGATCCGGTGGTCGCCGGCCCAGTCCAGGAGGTCCGCCACGCCCCGCTCGTCCGCCGGGCGGGCGACGAGGTCGGGGATGCGGCCCGGCTTCCCGCGCAGGGCGCGCGCCACGTCACGGTAGGCCTTGCCCATGGCGTGGGCGGCGCGGTCCGCCGGGTCGGCGGTGACCAGGTGCGCGAGGCTCGGCGGCGGCTCGACGGCGGGGGCCCCGATGGCCAGGTCGCGGATGCGGGGCACGGGCAGCGGGCGGCCGAGGGTGCCGGGGAGCAGCGCCCCCATCGCGACGCATTCCGCGTCGTCGGGGTGCGCGTCCGTCCAGCCCCAGCCCCACCAGGAGCGGGCGCGGGTGGTCGGCCGAGCGGTGGTGCCGTCCATGGAGGTACTCCAGAGGTCGCGTGCGCAGGAACTTACCTTGCGGTAAATTACGTACTGGTAATATCGCTTCATGGCAACCCCTTCTCCGAAATCCGGCACCGGTACCGGCCGCGATCACGGCGCCGAACCCGGCACCGAAACCGGCGCCGAAGCCAGCACCAGATCCGGCGCCAGACCCGGCACCAAGGGAGTCCCCCGGGAGCAGCGCGCACGGCAGATGCGGGAGGCCGCCACGCTGGAGTTCGGTACCCGGGGCTACGCGGCCGCGTCGCTGCCCGCGATCGCCGCTCGCGTGGGCGTCACCAAGACGCTGCTGCACCAGTACTTCGGCACGAAGGAGGACCTGTACGTCGCCTGCCTGGTCCCGGTCGGCGACCGGCTCCTGGAAGCGATCCGCACGGCGATGGGACCGGACGGCACCACCCCGCAGACGCCGCTGCGCGTGCTCAGCGCCCTCTTCACCACGCTGGAGGGGCAGCGGGAGGCGTGGTTCGTGCTCTACGACACCACCCTGCCGCCGGGCGGGGAGGCGGCGCGGCGGGCCGGGGAGTACTGGTCGGCCATCGACCGGCTGGCCGCCGCCGGCACCGCCGAACTGCTCCGCGGGACGGGCTCCACCGACCCGCTGGACGCGGAGGTGCTCATGTACGTGTGGCGCGACCTGGTCGCCACCCTCGTCCGCTGGTGGGTCAAGCACCCGGAACAGACCCCGGCGGCCATGACGCGGCGCTGCGCCCGCCTCTTCGCGGCCGCCGCGGCGCTCACCCCGGAGGGCGGTCACTGACCATCCGGGCCGTCCACGACGTACCGGGGCCTACGCGCCGTAGGCCCCGTACGCGCCCCACGGAGCGGGGCGCGCTCGACGACCCGGGGCGCAGCGGGCCCCCGCGGTCACCCCGCCTCGGGGCCGCTTCCGCTGCCCGGCGCGTTCGCTCCGCGGTCCGCAGCGGCCCCCGCCCCCGCCCCCGCACCTGCCGGGAACGCGACCGGCGCGGCCGGCCCGCGGTGCCTCAGGTTGACGGCCACGGCCTTGGCCAGCGCCACGGGGTTCAGGAAGCGCATCGGGCCGAGCAGGCGGGATCCGAACAGGTACAGGTGCCGCGCCATCGACGCGTCGCGCGCGGCCGCCGAGAACATCAGCCGCTCCCCGGGGTTGAACGGACGCGCCTTGGCGTAGTCGACGGACAGGAACTGATGGCCGCTCAGCCGGCGCCGGTGCCTGCGGGCGTACCGCGCGAGCGACCGGTCGAGGTCGCCCCGGCCGGTCACGGCCGGGGCGACCGCCTCCGCCAGCCAGTGCGCGGACTGCAGCGCCCAGCCGCACCCCACTCCCCACAGGGGATCACCGGTCAGGGCCGCGTCGCCGATCAGCGCGAGCCCCGGCGCGGTCGGATCGCGGCTGACGAGCGGGTAGTTGACCGTACCGACGATCTTGGTGATGCGCTCGGCCGAGTCGACGGGCGGCGCCTCGGGCAGGGCGCGGACGAAGGACAGGAAGCTGCCCTCCAGGTCTTCCCGGAAGGCGGGCAGCCGCTTCTTGGCCGGGAGCACCGCGAGGACCGTCACCCCGTCGTCGTTGGGAAACGCGTAGGCCATGTCCGGCTCGAGGAACCAGGTCTGGCCGATGCCGCCGGGCAGCGGGAGGTCGCGGAAGTGCGCGAGGTAGCCGAAGCGTTCGTTCTCGTACTGCCGGGCGGGAACCCCGGCGAGCTTCGCCACGGCCGAGTCCTTGCCGTCGGCGCCGATCACCAGGCGCGCCCGGATCTCCCGCTCGCCCCGGGGCGTCGACGCGCGCACCCCCGCGATGCGCCCGCCTTCCTCCACCAGACCGGTCACTTGGTGGCCGAGCAGCAGATCGACGCCGGGCGTCCGCGCCGCGCGGGATCTGATCAGCGGGTCCAGGGTGCTGCGGCGGACGTTGTACGCATACGGCAGCGCGGGGCCTCCGGGCGCCGCCTTCGGCTCTATCCATCCCCAACGGGTGTACCAGCGGGCCTCGTTGCGGACGGCTCCGGCCTCCTCGAGCGCGGGGACGAGGCCGAGTCCGTCGAGCACCGGGTAGGCGTTGGCCGTGATGGAGTGGGTGCACAGCACCTTGTACGCGTCGGGGTCCGAGCGGCGTTCCAGCAGTGCGACGCGGACACCGCGGCGGGCGAGCAGGATCGCCGCGGCGCTGCCGGCGAGGCTGGCTCCGCTGATGACGACGTCGTAGTCGGATCCCGCGCTCTCGGGGTTGGTCATGCGCTGTCGCATCCCTTCGGGGTGTGGTGCCGTTCGTGGGAGTGGCGCGGTGCCCACTGCAGTCAGGAACATGACGGGTTGTCAAGAGTCCGCGGCGCCCGGGGGCCGCACGAGCACGCCGCCGCCCTCCCGGGAATCGTGGACGAGATCGCCGACGCGGCCCGTTCCCAGCCCGCCGTCCGGCCCGCTAACGGGCGCCCGTTAGCGGATCGTTAGGCACGGGTTAGGGCCACGGATCAGGCTTCTCGGGCAGGGCAGGACGCGGACAACAGGGCCGCGGCCTGCATTTCCGCTCCGGACGGACCCCGGGCGGACCCGATGCGAAGGAAGGTGCCCATGTCGCGGAACACGGTGGCCAACCGACAGGAACTCGAGCGGACGATCGTCGCGCGAGCCGAGCAGGACCCGGGCTTCAGGGAGCGGCTCATCGCCGACCCGCAGGCCACGGTACTCAACGAGCTGGGCATCTCCCAGCTTCCCGACAGCCCGCAGTGGCGGGTCCTCGAAGAGGACGGCGAGGTCCTCTACCTCGTCCTTCCCGTGAACCGCGAGCGCGTCCAGGAGATCGTGGGCGGCGCCGACGCGCTCAGCGACGGCGAGCTGTCGAACCTGCGGGCCGCCGGTATGAACGCCATGCTGAAGTGCAGCCCCGGCAGCCATTCCGACGAGGACTGAGTGAGCGGGCACGACCGCTCGGCCGGGCCGGTCGGGCGCACGCCCGGCCGGTCCGGCCCCGCCGAGCGGGTGGTGGTGCCGCTCTCCGGAGGGCTCGACTCCGCCGTCGTGGCGGCCCTGGCCGCCGGTTCCGGCGCCGATGTCGTCGCCGTCTCGTACCGCTACGGGCAGCGGCACGCCCGTGAGCTCCTGGCGGCCGAGGCGATCGCCGCGTGGGTCGGAGCCGTCGAACACCACGTGGTGGACGTCGCTCTCTCCGCCTGGGACGGCTCCCGGCTCACCCGGGGCGCCGTGGGCGACGACGACGCGGATGACGCGGATGACGCCGAGGATCACGCTCCGGACCACGATGAGGACGCGGCCACCCGTTACTACGTGCCGGGGCGGAACACCGTGTTCATCTCCCTCGCGATGTCCCTGGCCGAGGCGCGCGGCGCGGTGGCGGTCCACCTCGGATTCACCGCGGCCGACGTCCACTACCCCGACACCGGGCCGGAGTACCTCCGGCTGATGCGTGCGCTGGCGGCCCTGACCACCTCGACGCAGGCCCGCCCCGGCGGTGTGGAGATCCACGCCCCGCTGATCGGCCTCGACAAGGTGGCGATCGTGCGGCAGGCCCTGGAGCTCGGTGTGCCCGTCGAGCGGACCTGGTCCTGTTACGAGGGCGGCGCGCGCCCCTGCGGCCGGTGCGGTGCCTGCCGGGTCCGGGACCTGGCGCTCATCCGGTCCGGCCGTCCGGAGCTGGCGACCGACGAGGGCCGCGCGGCCTACGCGGGCGCGGCCGCGCGGACGTCCGACGCCGTGTGGCGCTTCCTGCTGCGCGACTGAGCGGCGACCGAGCGACCGGGCGACCGAACGCCCCTACGAACCCACGGAAAGGTCCCGTTGATGCAACTTGCCTACACCCACGCTGTGGTGAACACCCTCTGGGAGTTCGACGAGGCCAAGGAGAGGATCGAGCGGCACGCGGACCGGCTCATGGAGCTGGGCGACGTGATCTGCCGGCACCGCCTTCACGAGTCGGTGGGCCTGTGCCTGCTGCACCGGCACTTCCGGCTCGCCGACGGGGAACGCCTGGTCGGCACGTACGACGCGGGGAGTTACGTCGTCGGCGCCACGCGGCGCGAGGACTGGACCGGGGTCGTGCCGTCGGTCTGGCGGGCCGAAGCGCTCTCCGACGTCGACACCTCCTGGGGCGACGGCCCCCTGGACGGCGGCACTGCCTGGGGCTACCGGCCGCTGGAGTTCGTGGACGGGACCGGGCGGGGTGGCCGGCTCGCCCTGCGCGCGGCGCGGGCGATGGCGAGCACCGCGTTCCTCACGGATCTCGGGCGCCGGCTGCACGAGCTCGACCTCGCCGACACGGTCGGGCTGGCGGCGCTGGACCAGCTGCCGGGCGACCTGCGTCGGACCGAGACGGTGTACGAGACGAGCAGCGACCGGCGCCGGACCTCGGTGCGCACCCCGGTCGGCAAGGATTCCGTACCGCTCGACGACATCACCGTCACGCTCTGGGCGTTCCACGTCGAGCCCGCCGCCTGACCCGGGCGGCGCCCCGCCCCACACCTCACCACCGCGGCACCAGGAGGCGGCGACAGTGGCCTATCAGGTCAAGGAGATCTTCTACACCCTGCAGGGCGAGGGCGGCCAGGCGGGCCGGCCCGCGGTCTTCTGCCGGTTCGCGGGCTGCAACCTGTGGAACGGCCGCGAGTCCGGGCGCGCCCGGGCGGTCTGCACCTTCTGCGACACCGACTTCGTCGGCACCGACGGAACGGGCGGCGGGTCCTTCGCGAGCGCCGTCGATCTCGCCGCGGCCGTGGCCGGCGCCTGGGGCGGTACGGACCATCCGCGCGCGGCGCCGCTGGTGGTCTGCACCGGTGGCGAACCGCTGCTCCAGCTCGACCAGCCGCTCGTGGACGCCCTGCACGCCGCGGGGTTCGCGGTCGCCGTGGAGACCAACGGGACCTGCCCGGCGCCGGACGGCATCGACTGGCTGTGCGTGAGCCCGAAGGCGGGCGCCGATCTGGTGCTCACCGCCGGGGACGAGCTGAAGCTGGTGTACCCGCAGGCCGGGGCCGAGCCGGAGCGGTTCGAGCAACTGGCTTTCGAGCGGCTGCGGTTGCAGCCGATGGACGGCCCCGAGCGCGATGACCACACGCGCCGGGCCGTGGAGTACTGCCTGGCGCACCCGCACTGGCAGCTCAGCCTGCAGAGTCACAAGTACCTGGGGATCAGATAGATGGAAATCTTCCGCGAATTCACCTTCGAGGCGGCGCACCGGCTCCCGCTGGTGCCCGAGGGTCACAAGTGCGCCCGCTTGCACGGGCATTCGTACCGCGTGGACATCACGGTCAGCGGCGAGGTGTCCGACGACAGCGGCTGGGTGATGGACTTCGGCGAGATCAAGGCGGCCTTCGGCCCGCTGCACGAGGAGCTGGACCACCACTACCTCAACGAGGTGCCCGGTCTGGAGAACCCCACCAGCGAGGTGCTCGCGCGCTGGATCTGGGAGCGGCTGAGCGACGCGTTGCCGCTGTCCTCGGTGACCGTCCGCGAGACCGCGACCTCGGGGTGCGTCTACCGCGGGGCCTGACCCGGCCCGCCGTGCCCGTCCTCCCGGGGCCGGTGGCGCGAGCGCCGCCGGTCCCGCCAGGTGAACCGATCGGAGACCCCCGTGCCAGAGATCATCGACAACCTCGGCGCCCGCCTGCCCCGCCTGCGCGCCTGGGCCGAGGCCCAGCCGCTGGCCGACCTCATCGACGTACCGATCGCGGCCGGCCGGCGCGAGTGCTGGTACGGGCTGGGCATCGACACCTCGGGGCCGGTGCTCGTGCCCGGCCTGGACGACCCGCTCGTTCAGGAGCTGGGGCGGCGCTACCTGCCCCGCTGGAACTCCGGGCTGCTCCTCGCCTACGGGGCCGGTGTGGGCATCAAGCCGCATGTGGACCCGGCCTGCTTCGACGAGTGGGGCGTCACCGTCAACCTCGGCGAGGCCCGCTGGGTGGAGGGGCGCGGCGCGGGCGCCACCACGACGACGCTCCACGACGGGGACGTGATCCGGTTCCGCACCGCCTCGGCGCACGGCGTGGAGCCGGTGAGCCATCCGCGGTACTCGCTGCTCTTCCGCACGATCCTGCCGCACTTCACCGATTCCGCGGCCCTGGCCCGGCGTTGAGCGGGCCCCCGGTGGCGCTCGGGAAGGAGCCGACCGCCGCACCGCACCGGCCGCCGGCCGGCGGGCGGCACTGGGCGCGCCGCCTCGCCGGGTACGCGCGGTACTGCCGCGGCCAGTCGGCGCTCGCGGTGGGGGCGGCCGTCGTGGGGCTGAGCGTCGCGGCCCTGGTCCCGGTCCTGGAGCGGGCCTTCGTGGACCGGGTGGTGGTCGGCGGCGGACCGGCCGGGGCGCTGACGGCGGCTCTCCTCGGCGCGGCCGGGATGGTCTTCGTCACGACGCTGCTGCGGCGGCGCGCGGGCTCCCGGGCGGCGCTGGAGATCCAATTCCGGCTGCGGACCGCCCTGTTCGCGGCGCTGCCCCGGCTGGCGGGCCGGTGGGACACCGCCGAGGTGGTCAGCCGGTCCGCCTCCGACCTGGCCGCGGTGCAGCGCCTCCTGCTGCTCGTACCGACGCTGGTGGGCAACACGCTCTACCTGCTGATCGCGATCACCTGCATGGTGGTCATGTCCTGGCAGCTGAGCCTGCTGGTGCTCCTGGTGGTGCCCCTGTGGGCGCTGTTGTCGCGGCGGTGGCGGCGCCGGCTCGACGAGGCCAACGGCGAGGTGCAGGAACGCACCGCGGACCTGGTGCGGATCGCCGACCGGGTGATCGGGGACGTCGAGGCGGTCAAGGGCTTCGGACAGGAGCGGCGCGAGACGCGTACGTTCGCCACCGCGGCCCGCCGCACGCTCACCGCCCAGCTGCGCCTGGCCCGGCTGCGGGCCCGCTCGGGGCCCGCCCTCGGCGCGCTGACGGCGGCCGCGCAGGTCTGCGCGGTGGGCGGGGGCGGCCTGCTCGCCCTGCGCGGCGAACTGACCCTCGGCACCTACCTGGCCTTCTGCACCTACCTCGAACAGACCTCGGGGCCGGTCCGGGTGTTCACCACCCTGCTCGCCACCGGCCGGCAGTCCCGGACCGGCGCGCTGCGCGTCTTCGAGCTCCTCGACGCCCCGGCGCAGGTGACCGGGCCCGCGGATGCCGCCGCGCCGCCGACCGGTGCGCCCGGGCTCGCGTTCCGGGCCGTGGACCGGGCCGCGGACCGGGCCGTGGACCGCCCGGCTCCGAGCGGGCCCGCCCTGCGCGACTTCACCCTCACCGTCCGCCCGGGCGAGGTCCTGGCCGTGGTCGGCGCGGCCACCGACACCGCCGAAGCCCTGTACCGGCTGCTCGCCCGCCACCGCGACCCGGCCGGGGGCGCACTGCGGGTCGGCGAGCACGACGTACGCCGGTACGCCCTCGCGCCGCTGCGGGCCCTGACCGGCCTGGTGGCGGCCGACCCGGTGCTGTTCCGGGGCAGCGTGCGGGACAACCTGACCCTGGGGCGGCCCGGTGGCACCGGCGCCGAGCCGGCGGCGGCGATACGCGCGGCCGGGCTGACGGGGCTGGTCCGTGACCTTCCGCGGGGTCTGGACACCGAGGTCGGCGAGCACGGCCGCCTGCTGTCCGGCGGGCAGCGTCAACGCATCGCCCTGGCCCGGGCGTTGCTGACTCCGGCGGCCGTGCTGGTCCTCGACGATCCGACCTCGGCCGTCGATCCCGTACAGGAGACCCGGATCCTGGCCGGGCTGCGCGAGGCGCTGCGCGGCCGGACCGTACTGCTCGTCACCCGGCGCCGTCCCGCCGCGCTGATCGCCGACCGCGTCGCGGTGGTGGACGGCGGGCGGGTCGTCGACGTGGGCACGCACGCGGAACTGACCGAGCGCTGCGCCCGGTTCCGCGAGCTGCTCCGGGAGGAGGTGGGGCCGGACGCCGGGCCCGCGGCCGCACCCACACCCGTACCTGTACCTGTACCTGTGGACGGGCCCGCGCCCCCACCCGGCGTCGAGGCCCCCGGCGACGACGCCGGGCCGGGCGCCCTCGTCCGCCGGATGCGCGGCTCCCTGCTCACCGGGCTGCTCCTGGTCGCGCTCTGCACCGGAGCGGACCTGCTGCTGCCCCTGGTCGTCCACAAGAGCGTCGACGGGGGCATCGGCGCGGGGTCCTCCGCCGTGGTGCTGGCCGCCGCGGCGGCCGGGCTCGGTGTCGTGGGCGCGAAGTGGGCGGCCGCCTTCTGGCGGATCCGCAGTACCGAACGCACCGGCGCCCTGCTGCTCCAGGGCCTGCGCCTGCAGGCCTTCACCCGGCTCCAGCGGCTGGGGCTCGACTACTACGACCGCGAGCCGAGCGGCCGCATCCTCACCCTGCTCACCGCCGACGCCGAGGCGGTGGCGGGCCTGCTGCAGAACGGGGCGGCCGTCGCGGTGGTGCAGCTGGTCACGTTCCTCGGGGTGACCGCGGCCCTGCTCGCGCTCGACCTGCGGACCGCGGGCGTGGTCCTCGCCTTCCTGCCGGTACTGGCCGTCGCGGCGCTGGTGTTCCGCCGCGCCTCCGCCTCCGCCTACGGCACCGCCCGTACCCGGCTCGGCGCCCTCAACGCCGAACTCCGCGAGGGTGCCGCGGGGTTGACCACCCTCCAGTCCTGCGGAGCCTGGGAGCGGGCCCGCGCCCGTCACCGCGCCCTCTGCGACGCGCAGCGCCGCGCGCAGCAACGGGCCCAGGACTGCGGTGCCTTGTACTTCCCGCTGACGGAGCTGTGCTCCACCGGCGCGGCGACGGCGGTTCTGACCGTGGGCGCGGGGGCGGTGCGCTCGGGCGCCCTGTCCGTGGGCGCGCTGGTGGCCTGTCTGCTGTACGTGTACCTGTTCTTCGACCCGCTGCGCCAGCTCTCCCAGGTGTTCGACAGCTACCAGCAGGCGTCCGTGGGCCTGCGGCACCTGCGGGAGCTGCGGGCCGTGCCGGTCCTGCCCGCGACCTCCCCGGGCGCCGTACCGGCCCCACCGCTGCGCGGGGAGATCGTCCTCGACGGGGTGGGGTTCCGCTACCCGGGCAGCGACCGGGACGCGCTGAAGGACATCACCCTGAGCATCCCCGCGGGTCAGACCCTCGCCCTGGTCGGTCCCAGCGGTGCGGGCAAGTCCACGCTGGCGAAGCTGGTCGCCCGGTTCCACGATCCGGCCACCGGGGCCGTCCGGGTGGACGGGCACGACATCCGGACCTTCGAGCCGGCCTCGTACCGGCGCAGGCTCGGGATCGTCCCGCAGGAGTCGCGCCTCGTCGCCGAGACCGTCCGTGACGCCATCCGGTACGGGCGCCCGGAGGCCGGTGACGCCGAGGTGGAGCGGGCGGCCCGGGCGGTCGGCGCCCACGCCGCGATCGAGCGGCTGGCCGGCGGGTACGGGCACCCCGCGAGCGGGCGCGGCGGCTCGCTGCCGGTGACCGAGCGCCGGCTGATCGCCCGGGCCCGCGCGGAGTTGGCGGACCCGGACATTCTCCTCCTCGACGAACCGACCACCAGGGGGGCGGGCCCGCGGAGCGCCGCCCGGCCGCGTACGACCGTACTGATCGTGCACGAGCTGGGCACCGCGGCGCGTGCCGACCGCATCGCCGTGCTGGACCACGGCCGCCTCGCGGAGACCGGGAGCCACGCCGAACTGCTCGCCCGTGGCGGCCGGTACGCCGCGCTGTGGGCCGCCTACACGGACGCCCCCGCTCCGGCCCCACCGCGGCAGGGCCCGGCCGTGGGCCGGGCGCGCCCCCATGACAAAGTGGGCGGATGACGACGCACCAGGGGAAACCAGCCGATCGCACGGCCGCCGGGGGCGGGGTGTGGGGAGGCGGCGGCGTCGTGCACGGTGACCTGCTCGCGGCCAAGGCGCTCGTCTACGATCCCTGCGGGTTCGTCTGCTCGGTGCCGGTGGCCGAGGCCGAGAGCGCCGCGTACGGCGCGCACGGGTTCAGCGTCGACGGGCTGGCCGTGCTGTTCCGGACGGCCAAGGTGACGCCGACCAAGGTGGGGCAGTTCGTCACCGTGTGGAAGAGGGCGGCGGGCGGGCCGATCCAGCCGTTCGACCGCGCGGACCCCATCGATCTCTTCGTGATCAGCGCGCGCGACGGGGACCACTTCGGGCAGTTCGTGTTTCCCATGGACGCGCTCCGTCGCCACGGTGTGGTGGCGACGGACGGGCGCGGAGGGAAGCGGGCGTTTCGCGTGTACCCGCCCTGGGTGACCACCGCCAACCGGCAGGCCGGCCAGGCGCAGGCATGGCAGCTGGACCACTTCCTGCACCTGGACCGGGACGCGGGCGTGGACTGCGGCCGGGCCCGCGCGTTCTACCGGAGCGGGCGTGCTGAAGGGTAGACGGGTCTACAGGCCCGCCACCGCGTGGTGGGCCACCTGGGCGGCGTGGTCCGTGAGGTAGAAGTGGGCGCCCTCGAAGAGGTGCGCGGAGAAGGGGCCCTTGGTGGCGCCGGCCCAGAGGGCGGCCTGCTCGGGGGTGATGCGGGGGTCCGCGTCGCCGGAGAAGGCGCGGACTTCCGCGCGCAGGAGCGGGGTGCCGGGCGCGCGGCGGTAGGTGTCGATCAGGCGGTAGTCGTTGCGGATGATCGGGAGCAGGATCTCGCTCAGGTCCGGGCTGTCCCAGACCGCCGCGTTCGTCCCGCCCAGGGCCTTGACCGAGGCGATCAGCTCGGCGTCCGTGTCCTCGGCCACGCCGGCCGGCGTGGCGTCCAGGGCGTGGCCCGAGGCGCAGAGGCGGGTGAAGTGCGTGGCGCCCGAAGCCTCCAGGCGCAGCAGGGCCTCGTAGGCGACCATCGCGCCCATGCTGTGGCCGAACAGCACGGTGGGCAGCGGCGGTTCGGCCGCGAGTTCGGTACTGACGGCCTCCGCCAGCGGGGCCATCTCGCCGACCAGGGGTTCCGTGAAGCGGCTCTCGCGGCCCGGGTACTGGACCGCCAGCAGCTCGACGGACGGGGCCAAGTGCCGGGCCCAGCCACGGAAGTAGCTCGCTCCGCCTCCCGCGTGCGGGAAGCACACCAGGCGCAGGGCGGGCGCGGCCGGGGAGGTGTGGCGGACCAGGTAGGGCATGGCGGGGCTCGTTTCGTCAGCCGAGGATGGCCTCACCCAGTGGGGTGAGGGTGTGGACGGAGGAGTTCTGTCTGCGTTCGGTGGTCACGAAACCGGCGCGGCGCAGGATGGTGATGTGCTTGCTGGCCGAGGGGCTGGAGATCTGGAGCCGGTCGGCTATCTCTCCGGTGGAGCGGGCCTCCTGCAGGGTGGCGAGTACGTCGGCGCGGGTGCGGCCCAGCAGGTCGCGCAGCGCCGATTCACCCTCCTGACCCTGCCACATCGCGGCCGCCGACTCCGGGTCGGGCGTGACGTTGTAGACGAGGATCGGCTGGCCGTGCCAGCCCATGGGGGCGTCGATGAGGAAGGGCTGCGGGGCGAACAGCGAGGGCACGACGGTCATCCCGCGCCCGGCGAGGTCGGCGGTGCGGGCCGACTGGGAGTTGGCGATGCGCAGCACCGGTGATGCCCAGTGGATCGCCTGGTGAAGGCTGTTGAGCACGTGCTCCATGCCGCCGGCCAGCATGGCCCGCCCGCACGCGTCGCGCTCCGCCTTCAGGGAGCGCAGTATCCGGTCCCAGAAGGGTTCGACGGCGGTGCTGTGGAAAAGGTCGCCGTCCCGCGGAACCGGTGACGTCAGGGTTTCCAGCAGGGAAAGCGAGGGTTCCATCGCCGAATGCGCGGTGGATATGCGGCGCATGCGGTGCCGGGTCGTCCGGCGCCATTCGGCGAAACCGTCGCGCTGCTGCTCGGCCAGCCGCCCCCATGCGAAATGCGTCTCGAAAGCAGGGCCGAGCGTGCTGACGACATGAATACGGGCCAAATCCTCGACATTGAGGCGCAGTTCCAGCAAAGCGACGCTCCCCCAGAATGGTCCTCATGATCATAGGCAAATAGCGACAGTCAGCGCCACTCCATCGACACCGTCAGGCTGCTGTAACCCTGCACCAGGTTCGAGCGCATCCAGCGCACATCGCCCCGCAGCCGGACCCCCCGCGCCTCGGTGGCCAGTTGGCGCAGCAGCTCGCGCAGCTCGACCCGGGCCAGCGCGGCGCCCAGGCAGTGGTGGGGGCCGGTACCGAAGCCGAGGTGGCGGTTGGGGGTGCGGTCCGGCAGGAAGGTGTGGGGGTCGGGGAAGAGCCGCTCGTCACGGTTCGCGGCGGACAGCCAGGCCACCACGGGCTGGCCCCGGCGCACCGGGCGGCCGCCGATCTCACAGTCCTCCGTGGCCACCCGCAGGACGTGCGCGGCCGGGGAGGTCCAGCGCACCAGCTCCTCCACGGCCCGGTCGGTCTGCTCGGGGTCCGCGTGCAGGGCGTCCAGGGTGCCGGGGAACCGCTGGGCGACGTGGAAGGCGCCGGTGATCGAGTGCCGGGTCGTCTCGTTGCCGCCGATCAGTACGTTGTCACAGTTGATCAGCACGTCCTCGGTGCTCAGCCGGCCGTCCGCCAGCAGGGCGCTCACCAGGTCCTCGCCGGGCTCCCGCTGACGCCGCTCGATCAGCTCGTGGAAGTAGAAGAGGATCTCCGTGTGGGCCTCGGCGGGCGTCATCTTGTCGAAGGAACTGTCTTCGCCGCCGAAGGCGTGGTTTGTCAACTCGATGAGCTGCTCGCGCTCCGCGATGGGTACGCCGATGACCTCGCACACGATCGCGGCGGGCAGCCGGGGGCCGACTTCGAGGGCGATATCGGTGGTGTCCTCGGACTTCAACCGCTCGATGATCTCCTTGACCTCTTCGCGCAGTACCGATTCCAGTTCGGGTGCCCGCAGCCGGGAAAGGAACGGTCCGATGAGCCGCTTGAGCAGGGAATGCCAACTGCCCTCGCTGACCACGAGCATCCGACCGCCGGAATTGTCGGAGTGCTCGGCGTCGAAGCCGATCATCATGCCGTGTTCGGAGGTGAAGGGGGCTTTCGGGGAAAGGACGGCGGAGACGTCCTTGTGCGAGAAGACCGACCAGAACCCGCTCGGCGAGATGCCGGGCTCGCTCCAGATCACGGCGTCCGAGGCGACGTACTCGCGCCACATCGCGAAGCGGTCGTCGGTGGTGTAGAGGTCCGGGTCCGCCAGGTCGAGCCGCGGGGCGGAGGGAGGTGTCGTGAGGGTCATGGTGGGGTGTCCGTGCCTGTCTTCCGGGTCGGTAAGGAGGTAGGGGTGGGGGTGAGGGTGGGGATCGCCGTGCGGGTCGGGCGGGTCATGCGGGTCGTGCGGGTCCTGCGGATCGCGCGGCGGGTCATGCGGGGGTCTTCTCCCGCGGTGCGTCGGACACCGGTGCGTGCTCCGGCCCGGGGGCCTTGCGCATGACCGGGCTCAGCACGGCCGACAGGGCGATCGCCACCATCACGGCGGCGCACCCCAGCAGCCCGGCAGTCCGGCCCGCGAGGTCGAGCAGCACGCCGCCGCCGAGCGGGGCGATCGCGCCCCCGGCGCCGCTGCAGATCCCGGCGACGCTGATCGCCCGCCCCCGGTGACTGTCGGGGGTGAGCATCAGCAGGTACGTCTGGAAGCACGCGCTGGCCGTGGGCGCGGCGAAGGCGATCGCGCCCAGCAGGATCCCGGGCGTGTAGCCGCCGGGGAGCACCGCGATGCCGACGGTGAGCAGCGCGAACAGCCACAGCACCGCGTGGATGGGCCGGGGGCCCGGCAGCACCCGCATCAGCAGGGGCGCCGCCAGGGCGCCCAGCAGGCCGCCGACGCCGAGCAGGCCCGCCATGAGGCCGATGAGCCCGGCGTTCATGCCGCTGCTCTGCGCGGAGGCGATGACGATGAAGTAGATGGCGCCGAAGAAGAGGTTCGTCGCCGTGGCGTAGCCGAGGGCCAGACGCAGGAACGGGTGGCGGCCGATCCAGCGGATCCCCTCCAGCAGCTCGCCCCGGCCGCTGCCCGGCGCCGCCGCGACCGCGCCGTCGGCCCGTACGGGCTCCCCGTCCGCCGCGACGGGCTCCCCGGCCGCCGGTGGCTGCCGCGGCATGAACAGCAGCAGGACCAGGGCGGCCAGGTGCGCGGCGCAGCCGGCCACGAACGGGAAGGCGTTGCGCAACGCCAGCAGGAACCCGCCCGCCGAGGTCCCGGCGAGCTGGCCCGCGTATGTCCGCGCGGAGTTCATGGCGACCGCCTGCGAGAGCTTCGCCGGTGGCACCAGGCTCGGGATCATCGCCTCGCCCGCCGCCATCATCATCGCCGTCGCCGCCCCGTTGACCAGGGCGAGCGCCACCAGCGCGAGCAGGGACACCTCCCCGGCCCACAGCAGCAGGGCCAGCCCGCCGAAGACCGCGACCAGCGCCGCCTCGCACCACAGCATCACCGAGCGCCGGTCGTAGCGGTCGGCGACCGCCCCGGCGGGCAGCCCCGCCAGGAGCATGGCCGCCGCGTCGACGAAGCCGATGATCCCGGCCCGGGAGGGCGAGCCGGTGATCGCCAGGACGAGCAGCGGCAGCACGATCAGCGAGGTGCTGTACGCGAATTCGCTGAACGCCTGGCTCGTCCACAGGAGGGTGAACCCACGGCCACCGGCCCGCCCCTTCCCCACGACCGCCGCCGGTGCCGGTGCCGGCGACGGGTCCTGTGCCGCCGCCATCAGGCGAGCAGCCGCGAGCGCGACTTGGTGTGCACGTACGTACGGCGCAGGTCGCGCACCATGCTGGTGCGCTTGAGCCAGCGGTCCGTGCCGTCGTAGCGCGGGGTGAAGGTGTCCCGGCCGTGGATGACGCGGTAGTTGTCGATGAACGCGGCCTCGCCGGGGCTGAGGACGACCCGCTCGGCGGCGGCCGCCAGCTGCGCGGCGGCCTCGTTCATGGCCCGCTCGGCCTCGACGTCGCCCACGAGCGGGCTGGTGAAGTCGGCGTCGATCCGCAGGTACGGCGAGTCCTCGGGGCCGAAGAGCACGGACGCCACCTCGTGCGGCCGCTCCTCCAGGGCGGACGGGTTCTCCGCGCTGTGCTCCGGCACCACGTCGTGCGAGTCGTCCGGGAAGAACCGGAACCGGTCCTGGTGCAGCACCTCGCGCAGCGGCTCCGCGACCTCCACCGCGTCGACCGGCGCGACCGTCGTGCCCACCCCGTCGGGGTTGCGCAGGCACATCAGGGCGACGTAGTCACCGCGGCAGGTGTGGAACACGTCCTCGGTGTGCAGGGTCAGCTGCTGCTCGCTGCTGGCACTGGTCAGCGAGGCCTCCTGGCCCTTGGACGGGCAGACGTCGTGGACGAGCCGCCCGTTCTGCTGGCTGGTCCAGGCGAACGGGTCGCCGAGCACGGAGGCGATGAGGAGCAGCACCAGCTCCTCACGGATGGCGGCGCCCTCCTTCTCCGCGATCTGCCAACTCGGCGGTGTGGGGACGAGGTTCTCGTCGACCGGCAGGTTCGCCACCGCGATCACCGCGTCCTCGGCGGCGCGGGAGGCGACGAGGAACTGCCGTACGCCCACCGGGAGTCGCTCCGCCTCGACGCGTATCGCGTCGGCGTATTCCATCGGCTCCCAGACGGGGTGCGCCGCGAGGAAGGCGTCGGCGATGGCCGCCACGCCCTTCTTCTCGTCGTCGCTCAGCACATAACGGGCCATGACAATGTCCTTCCGAATTCCGAATGAGGTCAGTTGCCCGCGATTGCGGCGATCTGCCGCAGGGCGGTGCCGAACTCGTCCGCGAGGGCGCGGACGGTTTCGGGAGAGTGGACGCCGGGGGAATGCATCCAGTCGACGCGCAGCTCGCCGTCGCTGACGGCGGCCACGATGTCGATGAGGTGCGGACGCGGCTGCTCGGGCGCCTGGTCGGCGCCGAGGCCGTCGAACCGGCCCCGGATCAGACCGGTTCCGTCTCCTCCCCCGTCCCACTGACCGAGGTAGTTGAAGCTGATCCGCGGGTGCGGGGTACCGGCGAGGGCGGCGTGCGCCGGGCTGCCGGGTGCCGACAGGTAGCGCAGGGCGCCGTAGCCGATGCCGCGCCCGGGGAGTTTGCGCAGGCCCTTGCGGACCGCCTTCAGGGCCGGGGCCCAGTCGCCCGCGGGGACGTCGAGGGTGACGGGGTAGATGGTGGTGAACCAGCCGACCGTGCGGGAGAGGTCGATGTCCTCGAACAGCTCCTCGCGGCCGTGGCCTTCGAGGGCGATGGTGACGGGCTCGCCCGCCCAGTCGCCCAGTACCCGGCCGAGCGCGCCCAGCAGCACGTCGTTGATCCGGGTCCGGAACACCGCGGGCGCCTTCTGCAGCAGGGCTTCGGTCTCCGCGCGGCCGAGCCGTACGGTCTCCACCGCCAGGTCGCCGTATCCGGCGCTGCGCGTGTCGTGTCCGGCGCCGGGAGCCGCGGCCTTGCGCCAGTACGCCGTCTCGTGGTCGAAGCCGCCCTCGCGGACGTGGTCGGCGAGGCGCCGGGCCCACTGCTGGTAGCTGCTCGACTTGGCGCCCAGGTCGACGGCCGTACGGCCCGCCGCGAGCTGCTCGTACGCCGTGGCGAGGTCCTCCAGGACCACGCGCCAGGACACCCCGTCCATCACCAGGTGGTGGACGGCGAGGAACAGCCGGGGCGCGGGGTCGGCGGGCAGGCGCAGGAACACGCCCTTCACCAAGGCTCCGGCCGTCGGGTCGATGGCGCGCTGGGCTTCCGACGCCGCCTGGTCGAGGGCCTCTTCGAGCGGGGCGCCGGCCGGGATGTCCCGGACGGCGAGCAGCTCGGGTACGGCCTCTCCGTACTGCTGGGTCCAGGCGCCGGACGCGTCCTGCGCGAAGCGCATGCGCAGCGCGTCGTGGTGGGCGACGACCGCGGCCAGGGCCCCGGCCAGCAGCGCGGGGTCGGTGTCCGGGGCCAGGCCCACGTGCACGGACATGGCGTACTGCCGCGGGTCGACCGTGTGCTCCTCGAAGAACCACCGCTGGATCGGCGTCAGTTCGACCGATCCGGCCACCTCGGCCGGCTCCGCCCCTCCCTCGCCGACGGCGTCGTCGGCCGGAGCGGTGCGCTCGACCACGGCGGCCAGCTCGGCCACGGTCTGGTGGACGAACAGCAGCTTCGACGTGAGGCGCAGCCCGGCCTGGCGGGCCCGGGAGATCAGCTGGATGGAGAGGATCGAGTCCCCGCCGAGGTCGAAGAAGTTGTCGTGGACGCCGACCTTGTCGACCCCCAGCACCTCGGTCCATACGGTCGCCAGCGCGTCCTCGACGTCATCGCGCGGGGCGATGTACTCCGTGCCGAGCTGCTCGGTCTGGACCTCGGGAGCGGGCAGGGCCCGCCGGTTCACCTTGCCGCTCGGAGTGAGCGGGAGCCGGTCGAGGGTGACGAACACGGCCGGGACCATGTAGTCCGGCAGCGACCCGCCCAGATGGGCCCGCAGCTCACCGGTGGACAGAACGGTGTCCGAGACGAGGTAGGCCACCAGCCGCTTGTGCCCGTCCGCGCCCTGGTGGGCGGTGACCACCGTCTCGCGGATCCGCGGGTGGCCCACCAACGCGGTCTCGATCTCACCGAGTTCGATCCGGAAACCGCGGATCTTCACCTGGTCATCAGCGCGCCCCAGGTACTCCAGAGTCCCGTCCGCCCTCCAACGCGCCACGTCGCCCGAGCGGTACATCCGCTCCCCCGGCGCACCGAACGGGTTCGCCGGGAACCGCTCCTGCGTCAGCTCGGGCCGGTGCAGATAACCCCGCGCCAGACCACCACCCGCCACATGGATCTCACCCGCGACACCCACCGGCACCGGAGCACCCCGCTCATCCAGCAGGAACACCCGGTAGCTCGGCAACGGACGACCCGCCGGAAGCCTGCCACCCGCCGCCATGTGCGCCGCGGTGATCTCCTGGTACGTGACGTGCACCGTCGTCTCGGTGATCCCGTACATGTTCACCAACCGGGCCGCGGAAGCGGGGAACCGCTCGAACCAGCCGAGCAGGTGCTTCGGCTCCAGCGCCTCACCGCCGAAGATCACCCACCGCAGGTCGGACAGCTGCTCGCCCGCACTGCCCACCAGCTCGCGGAACATCGACGGCGTCTGGTTGAAGACGGTCACGCCCTCGTCCCGCAGCAGCTCCCACATCAGCTCCGGGCTGCGCGCCGTGTCCTG
>NZ_JBEOXE010000038.1:0-81181 GCF_040296485.1 Streptomyces sp. NPDC002138
CGCGCGGCCGGGGGGGCGGGCCCCCGCCCGGCCGGGGGGCCCCCCCCCCCCCCCGGGGGGGGGGGGCCCCCCCCCCCACCGCCGTATGCGCGTAACGGCGCCCCGGAGGAGCTTCGACGGCGAGGTGGAAGCTGCTGCTCGAACCGCCGCGGCAGGTACGTGTCGTGACGGACTGCCAGGACCTCCCTGTGTGGTGATCGGCCGGCGTGCTCCAATGGGCGGACCGACGGGACAGGGGTCCGCGGGGGAACGAGGGGCAGGCGGGGGCCGGTGCAGAAGAAGACGATGCAGCTCGCGGTCTGGGTGGTGATCGCTCTTGTGGCGCTGTTGGCGGGGGTGGTGTCGGCGCTCGAAGTCCGCGGAGCGCTCGAGCGGGAGCATGAGTTCCGGGCCTCGCCGGTGTGTGCCTCCGTGCCGGTGGAGGCGTCGGCATGCGTATGGGATCAGGAGTTCAGCGTCCGGCGGGCGGACGTGCACCGGAGCGGCAAAGGCGATGAGCCGAAGGCGGAGTTGGCGCTGCCGAACGGCAAGCCTTGGACGGTGACCTTCCAGGACGCCGATCCGGTCGTATCGAAAATGGAACCGGGCGACGCGGTCCACGGCGTCATCTGGCACGGGCGGGTCGTCGAGGTGCGGGACGCCGACGGGCGGCGACAGAAGACGACGTTCAGCCCGCTGGGGTGGCCCGCTGACCGGCTCGGGGGCGCGCTCGCCTGCGTCTCATTCGGCCTGACCGCCCTCGTCGGATCACTGTGGGGGCTCATCCGCCGCCGCGACCGCCGGCACGCGCTCGCGGCGGCGGCGGTGCGGTGGCACAGCGTCGCCCTGGGCCTGACGGCCTTCCTGACGCTGTGGGCGCAGGCGAGCCGCGGCTGGCCCATCTGGGCGATCCCGGCGATCTGGGGGCCGATCGCGCTGATCTTGCTGGCCACGTCGGTGGCGTTCGCCGTCGCCGCGCTCCGCAGCGGTGTGGCGGACGACGCCGTGACGTAGGAACGCGGTCTTGGCCGTCCTCGTCGCCAAGACGGCCCTGCTGCTGTTCGTTCTATGGACCGAGGAGATCTTCCCCTCCTGGATGAAGCTCGGACTGAGCGTCCTCATCCCGCTGCTCTTGGCGGTGTTCGCCGTCCGTGTGCCACGATCAGGCACTCTGGTGGACCGCACCGGCATCCGCATCCGGGGGATCAGCCGCACACGCCGGTTGGCCTGGGAAGAGGTCCAGGACATCAGGTCCGAGCCGCTGAGAGGGGCTGATCTGAGCGCGTTCCTGCCCGAGGCCGTCGCGTACGCCTACCTGGCGGGTGGCAGGCGCAAGCTGCTCCTGCATGTGAACAACGAGGGGTACGACATGGACCACGAGATCGCCGTCATGCGTGCCGCCTGGGCCGAGCTGCGTGGCACGGGGTCCGTGCCGGAGGCGCCGGTCGCTTGACGGCCGGTCCGGGCTCCCGGCTCCGCATGCGGTCCGCCAAGAGGGCCGTGCCGGTGACCGGCGACGGCGCGTGCTGGCCGCAGCCATCAACGAATGGCTGCGACCAGCACTTTCACAACACGTCCTAGGGCGACCCCTGTCCGAAGCTGATCCCGCCGTTCACGGTGTCCGCCTGAATCACCGTGGTCGCGCGGGCGTTGCCCGCCACCTCGTTGTGCACGCCGCTCGTCCGCGGACCAAGCCCCAGCCGGGTACTGACGGCATCCGTCCAACTCTCCAACGCCGCCGCGAAATCGTCGTTCCGCGCCGCTTCCTCGAGGACGAGCCCGGCGAGCCTCCGGACCTGAGCCGGATCCCGCGGGTCTACGGGCAGCACATCCTCTTCGGGTGTTCCGGGTGAGCGCCGGGCGGCCCGCCGTGCGAGCCGGAGCAGCGACGTCCACGCCTCGCGCCCGGCCTCGGTCGCGGCGCCCGTCGCGGCCGCGGTCACCACCGCTGCCACCGCCTGCGCTGTCGACGCGTCGAACATGGGCTTCCCCTTCCCTCTCCGACCCTTCAAAGTAGCGCCTTCTGGCCGCCTCGGAGTGGTGAAGGAGCCCCGCGGGTAGTCATCCGCTGCCGACCGCGAGGACATGGGATGGACATGAGTACGGGTGCTGTGGACGCAAGCCTGGACTCCCTGCGGGTCGACGACAGGTCGATCAGGCTCGACTGCCCGGAGGGGTGGCTGCGGACGCACCGGCATCGGCTGTCGGTGTGCGGCGTCCATCTGGCGACGCCGGAAGAGGTGACGCACGGGGGATTCGTGAAGGACGCGATCGTGCCGGACGCGCCGGTGCCGCTGACCGCCGGGCGGCTCCGGCGCATCACACCGTTCCTGGCGGATCCCGGGACCCCCGCGGGCCTGTGCGTCGGCTTCGGCCGACTGGGCGGCTCCCAGCACCGGGTGGTGGCTGCCGCCTCGGAGGAGGCCGCCCGGCCGGACTTCGTACCCCACCACGGTGCGCGCTACGCGCTCGGCCCGCACGCCGGACGGCTGGTGGATGTGCTCACGGCGCGCGGCGGCACGCGGACCACCACCGTGATGGACCCGCGCATCGCCCGGTATTCGGAGCCCGCTGCAGCCCGCTGGGTGGGCATGCACTACGACAACGCCTGGACCGGCCGGGGTGAAGGCGAGCGCTATGCCCGCGACGTTCGGGTCGCGTGCGCGGAGCGGCGCGTCATTCACAACCTGGGGCCGGGCACCCGGTCACTGGTCTTCGCACTGAACATGTCCGCCCTCCATCTGTCGGACAGGGTCAGCCCCGGTGACGGCCGGAACGTACCGACCACCCAACAGCTCCGTGAGTTCCTCGCCGGACATCCGGACGAGGTGTCGAACCTCGTGTGTGCCGTCTGGACGACGGCGGTGGGAGAGCTGGTCGTGCTGCCCGCCGGACTCGCGCTGCACGACGGCTCGATGGAGGGCCGCCGGGATCCGTCCAGCGCCCTGGTCTTCGCCGGCGCCTTCCCGCGGGGTGCCTTCTCCCGGATGTGATCAGGCCCGGATGTGATCAGGCCCGGAGGTGATCAGGCCCGGGGGTGATCAGGCGCCGGGGTGGCCCCACGTCTGGCTCATCGACTGGAACGCGTGGAAGACGAGGCCACCGTCGCGATCGGACGGAGTGCTGCCCCGGGGTATCGGACGCATCAGCCATTCGAGGTGGTCCGCATGCGCGAGCAGAGCGTCCTCGATGGTCCGTTCCGGGACGTGTTCGCAGCTCAGGGATGACACAGTAACGCTCCTTCGGTCTTCGCCTGGTGGAGGTTCCGGCAGAAATTCGTCTCGGTACCGTCGAGCCGCCCCAGCTCGAAGAACTTGTTCGCCGGCCAGCTGCCGCCGCATGCGACGGCATAGCGGCAGGTCCGGCGGCAGGCGTCCACACCGGCGAGGGCCTCGCGGACCCAGGGAACCGAGCCCGCCCCGCCCAGCAGCTCCTCAAGGGGACGCCGCACTACGTTGCCCACCGTGAAGGCCCCGTGCTCCGGATGCCGGAAGCCCGCCAGATCCGGGGACATGACCGTCACCTCCCCGTTGTACGCCACGGTGGGAATGGGCTCCACGGGCATGCTCAGGACCTCCGCCGCGGTGATCCCCGATCGCACCGCGCCGTAGCAGTTCGCCACCGACTCGACTTCCCGCAGCCGCACCACGGGGTGCGCCCGCCACTGCGTGAACAGCTCGGCGAAGAAGGCCACCCATGCGCCCCTGTCCGCCGAGGAGCCTTCGCCATGGGAGCCCTTCGTTTCCTCGGGCAGGATTCCCAGGACCTCCGCCCCGATGGCGCAGGCGTGGGCGTAGACCGACCGGGCGGCCCCGGGCGCGGGATCGCGCACCACGGACAGCACGTGGAAGGGGATCCCCCGGCGCCGCAGCACCGCGATCCCGGCCGTGATCCTCCGCCAGGCGGGGCCGCCCCCGCGGGTGACCCTGCCCGCGTTCATGTCCCCCGGCCCGTCCACGCTCACGGACACCCGCACCTGGTACCGGTCGAACAGATCGCACCAGGCCTCATCGATCAAGGTCGCGTTCGTCTGGATCTGATGAGCGGTGCCGTCGGGCCAGTCGGAGAGCAGCTCGTCGAACTTCCGGACCCCGACCGTGAGCGGCTCTCCCGCGTGCCAGAGGACCCCGACCCGGTGCCCCGAGTCCCTCCAGCGGGCCACGGCCCCGGCGGCGGCGCGGTTGACGGTGGCCGGCATGTCGAGGCGCTTCGACCGGTCGGGCAAGTAGCAGTATCTGCAGTCGAGATTGCAGAAGGTCGTCGGCTGCATCACCAGAACGGACGGCCGCAGCCCGAGAGCCGCCCCCCTGTCACCGCCGGACACCGCATGCACGTGCAGCCTCCTACGGTCGTGGTACCGGGAGCCTTTTCATGGAACGGGTCGCGGCCGAGCGTGTCAATGGCACCCGCGGCGCGACCAACTGGACTGCAATGGTCCGCTTCGGCATGGCCGTGGACAGCGTTCCGCGCGCCCCCGTACGCTGGATCCCCGGCTTCCGGACGATTGATGCGGCGTCATGACAGATCGTGTTGATCCCCATCCATCCAGCGGCTCGCACAACGAATTTCCCGGTACCGCCGACAACGTCGTCCAGGCACGGCAGATCCTCGGTGGCGTGCACTTCCACACCGGACGCCCCACCGCGGCGACGGTGCCTCGTCAACTACCCCCGAGGCCCACCCATTTCGTGGGCAGGACGGCCGAACTGGCGCGGCTCGAGGCGCTCCTGGCGGCCTCCGGCACCGGCGACCCGGCCACCCTGCTGATCGCGGCCGTCGTCGGCGCCGCGGGAGCGGGCAAGTCGGCGCTCGCCATCCACTGGGCCCACGCCGTGCGCGACCGCTTTCCGGACGGTCACCTCTACCTCAACCTCCAGGGCTACGACGTCGGCCCTCCGCTCACCCCCCACCAGGCCCTGCAGAACTTCCTCGTGAGTCTGGACGTGCCTCCGGACACCATCCCGCCGGACCTGGACGCCAGGGCGGCCCTGTACCGCCACGTCGTCAGCGGGCGACGCCTGATCATCCTTCTCGACAACGCGCGCGGCGCCGCCCAGCTGCGTCCCCTCCTCCCCGGCACCTCAGGGTCGTTGATGCTGGTGACCAGCCGGAGCCAGCTGTCCGGTCTCGTCGTCCGCGAGGGGGCCCGGCGCATCGTCATCGGCCCGCTCGCCCCACAGGACGCGACCGAGCTGATGCGCTCCATCCTGGGCGGGGAACGCGTCGACGCGGAACCCGAGGCGTCCGCCCGGCTGGCGAGCCATTGTTTCCACCTTCCCCTGGCCCTGCGCATCGCGGCCGAGCGGGCGGCGCTCCATCCGCAGGTGCCCATCGCGGCCCTGGCCGGCGAACTCGACTCCGGAAGCCGGCGGCTGGACTTCCTGACCACCTATGACGACGACGAGACGACGGCGATCCGGGAAGTGTTCTCCTGGTCCTATCGCGAGCTTCCCCCCACGGCGGCGCGGACCTTTCGGCTTCTCGGACTGGTTTCAGGTCCCGAGATCAGCGTGCCGGCAGCCGCGGCCCTCACCGGACTCCCGCCGGGTCAGACCGCCCGCGTCCTCGGCGGGCTCGCCGGGCTGCATCTCCTCGAGTCGGCGGGCCCGGATCGCTACCGGTTCCACGACCTGCTGCGCGACTACGCCCGCGAGCGCGCGTCCGAGGATTCCCGGCAGGAGCGCTCGGCCGCTCTCCGGCGGCTGCTGACCTGGTACCTGTTCACAGCCGAGGAGGCGGCCGCGCGGCTCGACGTCCGCAGGGGGCCGGCGCCCTTCGACCGGACGCCCGGCGACCGTCCGCCACCCGCGCTGACCATCGTCTTCCCGTCCCGCGCCGCGGCGATGGCCTGGTGTGAGACGGAGTTCCCGAATCTCCTCGCGGCCTGCCGCCAGGCCGCCGAGGTGGGCGAGCACGTCGTGGCCTGGCAGCTGCCGATCGCCCTCAGGTCCTTCTTCCAGCTGCGACGGCCGACCACCGACTGGGTCACGGCCTCCGAGACGGCTGTCGCCGCCGCCCGTCACCTGGGTGACGCGCATGCCGAGGCGATCACCTTGCGGTCCCTCGGGGCGGCGCTCTCCTATCGCGGGTCGTACGAGGAGAGCCTGCGGCGCAACCGGGAGGCCCTCGCCATCAGCCGGGAGACCGGCGAGGACGAAGGGTGGTGCCTGAACAGCATCGGGGACTGCCTGGTGTCGCTCGGTCGTCACGACGAGGCGATCGAGCAGCTGGGCCAGGCGCTGGACGCCGCCGAACGCAGCGGCGACGCCGCTCTGGCCGCCCACTCCCTGGAGAACATCGCCCCCGCGTACAGCGCGCTGGGGCGCTATCTCGGCGAAGGCGAAGCGATCGATTGCCTGCAGCGGTCTTTGGCGATCTTCCGTGACCTCGGCCGTGCTTACGGAGAGGCGTTGGTACTGGACAAGCTTGCCGACGCCCACCTCTCCCTGGGCCACTTCGACGAAGCGGTCCGCTTCGCCACCCAGGCGCTCGCGTTGCACGAGGAGCTCGGCAACCGCCTCAGTGAGGCCGCCACCGCGCGCATCCTCGCGGGCGCCTTCGAGGGCAAGGGCCACGGCGCCGAAGCCCGGGCCCACCGGCTCCGCGCGCTCGTGACCCTCGAAGACCTCGGCCACCCCGACGCGGTCGACGTGCGGGCCGAGCTGGACCGCCCGGGGCCGGCGTGATGTCGTGACCGGCAGGCACGAGAGCGCCGAATGATCACGACATCACCCACGGATCACCCACGGATCACCCCCGGGTCCTATGAAGCCGGGGTCAGGTACATCCCGTTCTGGTCGCTCCCTGCGGTGTTGCGGCAGCCGAAGCCGCTGCTCGCGGGCTGCGCGGAGACGAGGGAGAGACAGCGCCCGGCGGCCAGCTGCCCGAAGTAGTTCGGGTGCATGTCCTCCTGGATCGGCCCCTGGGTCTGGCTGCTGTCGATCCAGCGCGCCCACTCGCTCGTCTTCGCCGACGCGGGAGCGGCAGTGGTCACCAGCTGGCTCGCCTTGGCGCAGACCTCGTGCCCCTGCATCATGTCCCGCAGGTCCAGGAACTGCGCGCCCTTGGCCGAGGCGACGGCCTTCAGCCGGTTCGCGATCTGCGGCACGAGCGAGTCGCGGGCCCAGTCCGAGTCCTTGTTCCAGAAGGGGCAGCCACCGGTGTTCAGGCGGCTCCAGTCGCTCTGCGTGTAGCGGTTCTCCGCGCCGCGCGGGATCGGCGACGGGTAGGACTGCAGCACGATCCGGTACGAGGAGTCGGCGTACCCGGCGCCGCGCATCACGGCACGGATCTCGTCGACCGACTTGCCGACCTTGGCCATGACGCCGTCCATCTTCTGGTCGACGACGCCCTGCTGGTCGTCGTAGCAGTAGGAGCCCCAGAGCACGAAGTCGTACGCGCACTCCTGGATGACGTCGGCGAAGCCGAGGTCGTTGCCGCCGACGGACAGTGCGATGACCTTGACGTTGTTCGTCGCGGCCACCCCGGCGAGCTGATCGGCCTGCGGGGCCTCGCCCTTGAAGGAGACGCCGCCGTTGGAGGCGCGGAAGACGTTGTCGGTGACCGCCCCGGAGCAGGCCAGGTTGATCGCGACATCGGCGATCGGACCGGCGCTGCGGATCTCGGCCGAGTCCGAGCGGTCGCACCCGTTGGCGGTGGCGCCGTATACCTTCGACGGGTCGTAGCTGCTGCCGCTGACCCAGGCGCGGTCGGTGCCCGTGCGATTGCCGCTGTTGGTCAGGCTGTTGCCCTTCCAGCGGCCGCCCTCGCCGGAGATGTAGCTGTCGCCCATGGAGACCACGGCGCTGGGTCCGTTCCCCGGGCCGGCGGCGGCGGTCCCGGCCCCGCCCGCCAGTAGGGCGCTGACGGCGAGCGGAAGGACGAGCCCGGCCCCGGCCAGTCGTCGCACACGACGGGCGGTCCGGGTCTTGCTGACGGTGCGGAATCCGATCACTGCGGAACTCCTGCGGTCGGCCACGCCGAAGTCGCGGACAACTCCGGTGTATGGCTGTGTAAGTGGGGGTACCGCCGGCCGGTGGCAGTCGGAAAGGTGACACGCCACACGTTGTTACCGCTAGGTAGCCGCAGATTACGATGAGGTAACGCCCGACCGTACGTTCGGTCTTGCCTGGTGGGCGGCGACCGCGGGCGGTGGGGCGGAACGTGAAAAAGGTCCGGCCCGGTACCTGGGGGTACCGGGCCGGACCTTCGTGACCGTCGGGGGTTCGGCTGCTGTGCGAGTCAGTCGAGGGCCGGGACGGGTCAGCCGGTGAGCTGGTCGTACGCGGGGAGGGTCAGGAAGTCGGCGTAGTCGGCGTCGAGGGAGACCTGGAGGAGCAGGTCGTGGGCCTGCTGCCACTTCCCGTTCGCGAAGGCTTCCTCGCCGACCTCGGCGCGGATCGCGGCGAGTTCGGCGGCGGCCACCTCGCGGGCCAGGTCCGCGGTGGCCAGGGTGCCGTTCTCGAAGACGACGCCCGCGTTGATCCACTGCCAGATCTGCGAACGCGAGATCTCGGCGGTCGCGGCGTCCTCCATCAGGCCGAAGATGCCGACGGCGCCGAGGCCGCGCAGCCACGCCTCGATGTAACGGATGCCGACCTGGACGGCGTTGCGCAGGCCCTCGTACGTCGGGCGGGCGTCCAGGGAGTCGATCGCGATGAGCTCGCCGGGCGCCACCGAGACGTCCTCGCGCAGCCGGTGCTTCTGGTTCGGCTGCGCGCCGAGCACCGCGTCGAAGGAGGCCATGGCGATCGGGACCAGGTCGGGGTGGGCGACCCAGGAGCCGTCGAAGCCATCGGCCGCCTCGCGGTCCTTGTCGGCCTTGACCTTCTCGAAGGCGACCTTGTTGATCTCGGCGTCCTTGCGGGACGGGATGAAGGCCGCCATGCCGCCGATGGCGTGCGCGCCGCGCTTGTGGCAGGTGCGCACCAGCAGTTCGGTGTACGCCCGCATGAACGGGGCGGTCATCGTCACCGCGTTGCGGTCGGGCAGGACGAACTTCTCGCCGCCGTCACGGAAGTTCTTCACGATCGAGAAGAGGTAGTCCCAGCGGCCCGCGTTCAGGCCGGCCGCGTGGTCGCGCAGCTCGTAGAGGATCTCCTCCATCTCGTACGCGGCGGTGATCGTCTCGATCAGGACGGTCGCGCGGACCGTGCCCTGCGGGATGCCGACGTAGTCCTGCGAGAAGACGAAGATCTCGTTCCAGAGGCGCGCCTCCAGGTGGGACTCGGTCTTCGGCAGGTAGAAGTACGGGCCCTTGCCGAGGTCGATCAGGCGCCGCGCGTTGTGGAAGAAGTAGAGGCCGAAGTCCACGAGGGCGCCGGGGACCGGGCGGCCGTCGATCTGGAGGTGGCGCTCCTGCAGGTGCCAGCCGCGCGGGCGCATGACCACGGTGGCGAGCTGGTCGGCGTCCTTGAGGGCGTACGACTTGCCCGTGCGCGCGTCGGTGAAGTCGATCCGGCGCTCGTAGGCGTCGATCAGGTTGAGCTGGCCGGTGACGACGTTCTCCCAGGTGGGAGCCGAGGCGTCCTCGAAGTCCGCGAGCCAGACCTTGGCGCCCGAGTTCAGGGCGTTGATGGTCATCTTCCGGTCGGTGGGACCGGTGATCTCCACGCGGCGGTCGTTGAGCGCGGCCGGGGCCGGCGCGACCTTCCAGTCGCCCTCGCGGACCTGTGCGGTGTCCGGGAGGAAGTCGAGGCTGGAGGTACGGGCGATCTCGGCGCGCCGGTCGGCGCGGCGGGCGAGCAGCTCGTCACGGCGGGGGGTGAACCGCCGGTGCAGCTCGGCCACGAACGCGAGGGCCGCTTCGGTGAGGACCTCGTCCTGCCGGGGCAGGGGCTCGGCATCGACGATGGCCAGCGGGGACGGCGCTGGTGCGGACATATCTGTCACTCCTTCAGCGGCGGTGCCTGGCGGCCGCGGGGGAATGCTCGCGCTGCGGCACGCAGTGCCGCTGACTGGAGAGAGTTCCGTGAAACGGTCGCGGGCGCCGTTTGTGGTTCAGGGCGCTTCTGACCAGTGGATAGTAATTTCCTCATGGTGGAAGTTCAATGGTTTGTTGATGTCGAGATTCTCTGGGTCGACAGATTCCGGCCTCCGGTGGCCCTGGGTGCCACGACGGTCACACCCTGCTCAACCGAGACGTGCCAGGTCGGGGGGCGTGTCGATGTCGAAGGGCTCGGCGACGTCCGCGCATTCCACGAGGACCAGCTCGTCGGCGTGTCGCTCGAGGTGCACCCGCGCGCCCCGGTCGCCGGTCGCCGTCGCCGCGATGTCCGCCCACCGGTCCGCCCCGAAGAGCACCGGGTGGCCGCGCTCGCCCTCGTACGCCGCCGCGACCAGACTCGCGGGGGAGCGGTAGGCCCGCCGGACGCGGGCCACGGCCTCCGCGTCGATGCCCGGCTGGTCCACCAGGGAGACCAGGGCCGCGGCCGCGTCCGTACCGGCCAGCGAGGTCAGTCCCACCCGCAGCGACGAGCCCATGCCCTCGGCCCAGTCCGGGTTCTCCACCACCACGCAGCCCGTGAGGTCCGCCCGCTCGCGCACCTCGTCCGCCGAGGCGCCCAGCACCACGTGCACCGGAGCGCAGCCCGCCTCGCGCAGCACGCGGACGGCGTTCTCGACGAGGGGGCGGCCCCGGTGGGGCAGGAGGGCCTTGGGCCGCCCGCCGAGCCGCCGGCCACCGCCCGCGGCGAGGAGCAGGCCCGCGATCACCGGGGCCGGGGCGTGGCCGCCGGGCGCGGAGTCGCGGGGAGCGGGGTCACCGGGCGCGGGGTCGAGCGGTGCGGAGCCGTGGGGAGCCGGTGCGGCCGGGACGCCTGAGGAGTCGGAGTCTGACATGCCTCCGATTCTCCCTCCCGGCCCTTCCCCGGAGCCGGGCGGGCCGAGCGCAGCAGGGTCCGGACGGCGGCCAGGGCGGCCCCGATCCGCGGCGGCGAGGAGATCCGGTTCTCGGTGGCCAGGACCAGGGCGCGTTCGTCGCGGTCGGTCAGCATTTTCGGTACGTCCTTGCCAATCGGGGGCCAATACCGAGAGTCTGGACCTCGATTGGCCTGGCAGGCAGAGCCAATCGGGGGAGGTTGGCATGGCAAACGAGCGAGTCGTCCAGACGGCGGACAGGGCCCTCGGCAGTCGGCAGCTCACGGCTCTGCTGCCCGCGGACGTCCGCGCCCGCCCCGGCTACCGCGCCCTCGCCGACGCCGTCCGCACCCTGATCCTCGACGGCCGGATCGCCCTGCACGTCCGTCTCCCCGCCGAACGCGACCTCGCCGAAGCGGTCGGCGCCAGCCGGGCCACCGTCTCCAGCGCCTACGACCTGCTGCGCGAGAGCGGATACGTCCGCAGCCGCCGCGGATCCGGCACCTGGACCGAGCTCCCCGACGGCCACGTGCCCGTCGGCGCCCACGCCCTCCTCGGCGCGGGCGGCTACAGCGCCGACGGGGACCCCGGCATCGACCTCGCCATCGCCGCCATGGGCGCCCCCGGCGCGAGCCTCTCCGACGCCCTGGGGCGAGCCGCGGCCCGGCTGCCCGCCCTGGCCCGCACCCCCGGCTACCACCCCTTCGGCCTGCCCGACCTGCGCGCGGCCGTCGCCGAGCGCTTCACCCGCCGCGGCCTGCCCACCCGGCCCGAGCAGATCCTGGTCACCTCGGGCGCCCAGCAGGCCTTCACGCTCGTCACCAGCCTGCTCTGCCGGGCCGGGGACCGGGTGGTCACCGAGAA
This sequence comes from Streptomyces sp. NPDC002138, assembly GCF_040296485.1. NCBI lineage: Bacteria > Bacillati > Actinomycetota > Actinomycetes > Kitasatosporales > Streptomycetaceae > Streptomyces > Streptomyces sp. NPDC002138. The sequence continues at coordinate 11,701 of NZ_JBEOXE010000038.1, forward strand.
CCCGACCTACGCCAACGCCCTCGACGCCCTGCGCCACGCCCGGCTGCGCACCGCCTCCATCGCCGTCTCCGACGCCGGGTGGGACATGGAGATCGCCGAGTCCACCCTGCGCCAGACCGTGCCGCGGCTGGCCTACGTCATACCCGACTTCCAGAACCCCACCGGGGCCCTGATGCCCCCCGACCAGCGGCTGCGGCTGCTGGCCGCCAGCCGCCGCACCGGGACCTGGCTGCTCGTCGACGAGACCATCGCCGACATCGCCCTCGACGTGCCCGCGCCGCCGCCAATGGCCTCGCTCGCCCCGCGCGGCGGCGCCGACCACGTGGTCACCATCGGTTCGCTGAGCAAGACGCACTGGGGCGGGCTCCGGGTCGGCTGGATCCGGGCCACCGCGAAGATGATCGCCGAGCTGACGAGCGTACGCGTCAGCACCGACATGACCGGCTCGGTGCTCGACCAGCTCGTCGCGCTGCCCCTGCTGGAAGGCCTCGACAGGGCGCTGCCCGAGCGGCTCGCGCGGCTGCGCGAGCAGCGGGCCGCGCTGGTCGCCTCGCTGCAGCGGCACACCCCGGAGTGGTCGTGGAAGTTGCCGCCCGGCGGGCTCTCGCTGTGGGTGGACCTCGGCGAGCCGGTCGGCTCGGCCCTCGCCGAACGCGCCCGGGCCGGCGGGGTCCACATCGGCCGCGGCGCCCGCTTCGGGGTGGACCCGGGGACCTTCGAACACCGCCTGCGCATCCCGTACACGCTCCCCGCCGACCGCCTGGACGAGGCCGTACGCCGCCTCGCCACGGCCCTCCACGAGGGCGTCCCGCTGACCCCCGCGGTGGAACGCCCGCACTGGGTGGCCTGACCCGCCCGCCCGGCCCCCGGGGCCTCTCAGGGGGTGCGGATGAGGCGGCGGGCGTTCGCCGCTGCCACCGCCGAGGTGCGGGAGTCCACGCCGAGCTTGGCGTAGATGTGGACCAGGTGGGACTTCACGGTGGCCTGGCTGAGGAAGAGCTTCTTGGAGATCTGCTGGTTCGACAGCCCGTCGGCCACCAGCTGGAGGACCTCCAGCTCCCGCTTCGTCAGCGCCTCCGCCGGGGTCCGCATCCGGTCCATCAGGCGCAGCGCCACCGCCGGGGCGAGCGCGGACTGGCCGGCGGCCGCCGTCCGCACCGCCGCGGCCAGTTCCTCCGGCGGCGCGTCCTTGAGGAGGTAGCCGGAGGCGCCCGCCTCGACCGCGGCCAGGATGTCCGCGTCGGTGTCGTACGTCGTCAGGACCAGCACCCGCGGGGCGCCCGGCCGGGCCGTGATCAGCGCCGTGGCCTCGGAGCCGTGCATCCCGGCGCCGAACTGGAGGTCCATCAGCACCACGTCCACCGGCTCCGAGGCGGCCAGCTCCACCGCCCGCTCGGCGGTCGCCGCCTCGGCGACCACCGTGAAACCGGGCTCGGTGTCCAGGACCGCGCGCAGCCCGGCCCGGACCACCGGGTGGTCGTCGGCGAGCAGCAGCCGGATGGTCATCAGGGGGCCTCCACGGGCAGGGGCAGGGTGACGGCCACGGCGGTGCCCTGGCCCGGCGCGGACTCCACGGTGAAGATGCCGCCCAGGGTCTCGGCGCGCGAACGCATCGCGGGCAGCCCGAAGCCGCCCCCGCCCCCGCCGGAGCGGGCCGCCGCGGGGTCGAAGCCGCGGCCGTCGTCCACGATGTCCAGGGTCACGGAGGCCTCCATGAAGGTCAGGGTGAGCTCGGCGCGCCCCGCCCCCGCGTGCCGCACCACATTGGCCAGCGCGGACTGGGCGATGCGCAGCAGGGCCACCTCGTACGGCGTCGGCAGGACGGCCGGGCTCCCGCTCAGCGAGAACCGGGCCCGCACCCCCGGGGCGCCGACGCACAGCCGCTCCAGGGCGGCGGCGAGCGAGCCGTGCTCCAGGTCGGGCGGGGTCAGCGCCCGCACGAACCGCCGGGCCTCGGCGAGGTTGTCCTGGGCGGCCTCCCGGGCCCGGGCGATGTGCCCGAGCGCGGCCGCCCGGCCCTCGTCGCCCGGGCCGTCGGCGAGCCCGGGCCCGGATCCCTCCGGCGCCGGTCCGTCACCGAGGGAGCGTTCCGCCGCGCGCAGCAGCAGCTGGATGGAGGAGAGGCCCTGGGCCAGGGTGTCGTGGATCTCGCGGGCGAGCCGCTCCCGTTCGGCCAGGATGCCCGCGCCCCGCTCGGCCGCGGCGAGTTCCGCGCGGGTGGTGATCAGCTCCTCGATCAGCTCGCGGCGGCGCTCGCTCTCCCGGTACAGCGCCTGGTAGCCCAGGACGGTCGCCACCGCCACGGCGCCGCCCAGCAGCGGCCCCAGGAATGCCCCCGGGGTCACCGTGCCGCTGTGCCCCAGGAAGCCCCCGATCGCCGCGCACGCGGTCAGCGCGACCGCCGCGACCCCCCAGCGCAGCCGGAGCAGGTGCAGCTCGAGGAAGTACAGCGGGAAGGCGATCCACAGCCCGTCGGGGGAGACCACGAGCAGCCCGGCCCAGGCGGCGCCGAGCCCCGCCAGCCAGAGCGCCCCGGCCCGCGCCGAGCGGTGCACGACGGGCGCCCGTACCCCCGCGACGTACACGGCGGCGAGCACCGCGCACGCGGCGATCACCCACCCCGCGCGGGGCGCGGAACCGGTCACGGCGCGCCCCGCGGCCAGGGCGAGCAGCCCGAACAGCAGGGCGTGCAGGCACAGCCGCAGCACCCGGGAGACGGGCGTCAGCGCGCGGGCGACCGCGGTGGCCGGCGTCGGGCGGGGGCCCGGCCGCGAAGGCCGGAAAGGGCGGGTGGTACGGGCGGATTCCATGGCCCGACCAGCGTAGATCGACCCCGCCCGGCCCCGGTCAACCAAAAGTTTGATGTCGCCCTGCTCCCTTCGATACCAGGATCCCTCCCGTGGCGCGATGCCCTGGGCCCGCGCCGAAGACCAAGGTGGGAAGCATGTTCGTCGCATGGAGAGATCTCCGGTTCGCCAAAGGCCGCTTCGCCCTGATGGGCGCGGTGGTGGTGCTGATCACGCTGCTCGTGGGCCTGCTGTCGGGGCTCACCTCCGGACTGGCCCGGGAGAACATCTCGGCCATCACCGGTCTGCCCGCCACCCGCCTCGCCTTCGCCGCCCCCGCCGGTGACCAGAAGGTGTCCTTCACCAATTCCCAGCTCCCCGAGAGCGCCTGGCGGGCCTGGCGGGGGCAGCCGGGCGTGACGTCCGCCGACCCGCTCGGCATCCGCACCACCAACGCCGCCGCCGGAGAGCGCACCGCGGCCGTCTCCGTCTTCGGCGTCGAACCCGGCGGCCGGCTCGCCCCGAAGGGCGCGGGCACGGCCCCCGCCCTCGGCCAGGGCCGGGTCGTCCTCACCGAGAAGGCCGCCAAGGAACTCGGCGGCCTGAGCGCCGGCTCCAAGCTCCGGATCGGCTCGCTGGAGCTCACTGTCGGCGCCGTCTCCGGGACCGCCTCCTACAGTCACACCCCGGTCGTGTGGATGGACCTCCACGACTGGCAGCGCATCGGCGGCCCCGGCACCTCCATGGAGACCCTGGCGACGGTCGTCGCCCTCGGCTCCGGCGGGGAGGTGGACTGGGCGGCCGGTGACAAGGCCTCCGCCAGCAAGAGCGAGACCATCGACGGGGCGCTCGGCGCCATCGGCTCCTACCAGGCGGAGAACGGCTCGCTCCAGCTGATGCGCGGGTTCCTCTTCGTCATCTCCGCCCTCGTCATAGGGGCCTTCTTCACGGTCTGGACGATCCAGCGCAGCGGGGACGTCGCCGTCCTCAAGGCCCTGGGCGCCTCCACCCCGTACCTGCTGAAGGACGCGCTCGGCCAGGCCGTGGTGATGCTCGCCGTCGGTACGGGCCTCGGCACCGGGCTCGCCGCCGGATTCGGCGTGCTGATCAGCGGTGGCGCCGTGCCCTTCGTCCTGGACGCCGCCACCGTCCTGGTCCCCGCCGCCATCATGATCGCGCTGGGCGCGGTCGGGGCGGCCCTGTCCATCCGGCGGATCACCGCCGTCGACCCGCTGACCGCCCTCGGGAGCGCCCGATGACCCTCCTCGTCCACGACGTCACGCTCACCTACCCGGACGGCGACACCCGGCTCACCGCTCTGGACGCGGTGCACCTGGAGGTCCCGGCGGGCACCTTGACCGCGGTGGTCGGCCCCTCCGGCTCCGGCAAGTCCAGCCTGCTCGCGGTGGCGGCCACCCTGGTCACCCCGGACTCGGGCCGGGTCGTGGTGGCGGGGGAGGACACCGCGACGCTCGGCGCCGCCGACACGGCGCGGCTGCGCCGAGAGCGGATCGGGATCGTCTTCCAGCAGCCGAACCTGCTGGCCTCGCTGACCGCCGCCGAGCAGCTCCAGGTGATGGCCCACCTCTCGGGGCGGCCCTCCCGGCAGCTGCGCGGCCGCGCCCTGGAGCTGCTCGACGCGGTCGGTCTGTCGGACAAGGCCGACAAGCGCCCGCACCAGCTCTCCGGCGGTCAGCGCCAGCGGATCAACATCGCCCGCGCGCTGATGAACGAGCCCGCCGTGCTGCTGGTCGACGAGCCCACCAGCGCCCTGGACCACGAGCGCGGCGCGGCCATACTCGACCTGCTGGTCACCCTCACCCGCGAGCGCGCGACGGCCACCGTCCTGGTCACGCACGACCACGCGCACCTGGAGCGGATGGACCGCACGGTGACGATGACCGACGGCCGCCTGACGGAGGTCGTCGCGGCGGCCTGATCCGGGTACGGAAGGACCCCGGCGCCCCTCCTGTGAGGCGCGCCGGGGTCCTCGCGTACGGGTGTGGCCGCGCGCTACTGCGCCGGGTTCTGCGTGGAGAGCACCACCGACAGCTCGGCCGCGACGCCCTGCAGGATCGGCACGATCGAGTCGGTCAGGGCCTCGGTGACCCGGCCGGCCGGACCGGAGATGGAGATCGCGGCGGCCGTCGGCGAATTCGGCACCGAGACGGCGAGGCAGCGGACCCCTATCTCCTGCTCGTTGTCGTCGACCGCGTAGCCCACCTCGCGGACCTGCTCCAGCGCCGCGAGGAAGCCCTCGGGGGTGGTGATGGTCTTCTCGGTCGCGGCGGGCATGCCCGTCCGGGCGAGCAGGGCCCGGACCTCGTCGGCGGGGGTGTACGCGAGCAGCGCCTTGCCCACGCCCGTGGAGTGCGGCAGCACCCGGCGGCCGACCTCGGTGAACATGCGCATGGAGTGCTTCGAGGGCACCTGGGCGACGTAGACGATCTCGTCACCGTCGAGCAGGGCCATGTTCGCCGTCTCGCCGGTCTCCTCGACCAGGCGGGCGAGGTAGGGGCGGGCCCATGTGCCCAGGAGGCGCGACGCGGACTCGCCGAGGCGGATCAGCCGGGGGCCGAGGGAGTACCGTCGGTTGGGCTGCTGCCGGACGTAGCCGCACGCCACGAGGGTGCGCATGAGGCGATGAATGGTGGGCAGGGGCAGCCCGCTGGTGGCGGACAGCTCGCTGAGGCCGACTTCGCCCCCGGCGTCGGCCATGCGTTCGAGCAGATCAAAGGCGCGCTCCAGGGACTGGACACCGCCGCTGGCTGCGGGGGTCTTTGAGGAAGCGTCGGTGGTGCTGGCGCTGGACGTCGGCACGGCGCGGTCCTTTCGGTGCTGGCAGGCAAGGCAGCAGCCTACCCGGCGGTCGGCATCGGCCCTAGTGCCGGGGCCAGGCCGTCTTTGCCGGTCAGAGGCGGTTTGTCCAGGTGTCTGGCCGCCTCGGGAGGTCACCCGCCGGAGCCCCGGTGGTGGTAGCTACATTCTGTAGAGCGAAATCTTAATTCCATCCTGTGGAAACATCCAATTGCGATGCGGGTGTGTCAGTGGTCCGTCCGGGGGCTCTTGACTGGCCCCGCATCGGCGTGAAGACTCCGTCAACAGAACGTTGAATTTCGCTCTGTGGAAGTAGATGGGGAGGTTCCGGTGTCCGCCGACGTCGTGGAACTGGTACTGCGCTCGACGCGCGTCATCACCCCCGAGGGGACGCGTGCCGCCTCGGTCGCCGTCGCCGACGGAAAGATCGTGGCCGTACTGCCGTACGAGGCCGAGGTGCCGGCGAGTGCCCGGCTGGAGGACTTCGGGGACGACGTACTGCTCCCCGGACTGGTCGACACCCACGTCCACGTGAACGACCCGGGCCGCACCGAGTGGGAAGGCTTCTGGACGGCCACCCGCGCCGCCGCGGCCGGTGGCATCACCACCATCCTGGACATGCCGCTCAACTCCCTCCCGCCGACCACCTCGGTCGACAACCTGCGCGTCAAGCAGGAGGTCGCCCGCGCCAAGGCGCACGTGGACATCGGCTTCTGGGGCGGCGCGCTGCCCGACAACGTCAAGGACCTGCGCCCCCTGCACGACGCCGGGGTCTACGGCTTCAAGTGCTTCCTGTCGCCCTCCGGCGTGGACGAGTTCCCCGAGCTCGACCAGGAGCAGCTGGCCACCTCCCTCGCCGAGATCAGCGGCTTCGGCGGCCTGATGATCGTGCACGCCGAGGACCCGCACCACCTGGAGTCCGCGCCGCAGGTGCCCGGCCCCAAGTACGCCGACTTCCTCGCCTCCCGCCCGCGGGACTCCGAGAACACCGCGATCCAGAACCTGATCGCCCAGGCGAGGCGGCTGGACGCGCGCGTCCACGTGCTGCACCTGTCCTCCTCGGACGCGCTGCCGCTGATCGCCGCGGCCAAGGCCGAGGGCGTGCGGATCACCGTCGAGTCGTGCCCGCACTACCTCACCCTGACGGCCGAGGAAGTACCGGACGGCGCCAGCGAGTTCAAGTGCTGCCCGCCCATCCGCGAGGCCGCGAACCAGGACCTCCTGTGGGAGGCGCTCGCCGACGGCACCATCGACTGCATCGTCTCCGACCACTCGCCCTCCACGGCGGACCTGAAGACGGACGACTTCGCGACCGCGTGGGGCGGCATCTCCTCCCTGCAGCTGGGCCTGCCGGCGATCTGGACCGCGGCGCGCGAGCGCGGGCACACCCTGGAGGACGTCGTCCGCTGGATGTCCGCCGCCCCGGCGAAGCTGGCGGGTCTGGCGGACAAGGGCGCGATCGAGGCCGGCCGCGACGCCGACTTCGCCGTCCTGGCCCCCGAAGAGACCTTCACCGTGGACCCGGCCCACCTGCACCACCGCAACCGGGTGACGGCGTACGCGGGCAAGACCCTGCACGGCGTCGTGAAGTCCACCTGGCTGCGCGGTACGCAGATCGCCGACCACGGCACCCCGAACGAGCCCACCGGCCGACTCCTCGAAAGGCAGAACTGACAAGTGGCGCAGCATTCGACTCCTTTGGCTTCTTTCACCGGTAACGCGAACCCGTACGGGGGCGGCGACCCGTACGCGGACTACCGCACCGCGGACTTCCCCTTCACCCAGTACGCGAACCTCGCCGCCCGCACCCTGGGCGCCGGTGTCACCTTCGCCAACGACGAGTTCTTCGCCGAACGCGAGAACCTGCTCATCGAAGAGGCCGCGCACTTCGACCCCGAGCACTTCGGCCACAAGGGCAAGGTCATGGACGGCTGGGAGACCCGCCGCCGCCGCGGCGTCTCGGCCGAGCAGCCCTGGCCGACCCCCGAGGACCACGACTACGCCCTGATCCGCCTCGGCGCCCCCGGCGTCATCCGCGGCATCGTCGTCGACACCGCGCACTTCCGCGGCAACATGCCGCAGGCCGTCTCCGTCGAGGGCACCTCGGTGGCGGGTGCCCCCACCCCCGAGGAGCTCCTCGGCGACGACGTGAAGTGGACGACCCTCGTCCCGCGCACCGCCGTCGGCGGCCACGCGGCCAACGGCTTCGAGGTATCGGCCGAGCAGCGCTTCACGCACCTGCGCCTCAACCAGCACCCCGACGGCGGCGTCGCCCGCCTGCGCGTCTACGGCGAGGTCGTCCCGGACCCGCGGTGGCTCGCCGCGCTGGGCTCCTTCGACGTGGTCGCGCTGGAGAACGGCGGGTCGGTCCAGGACGCGTCCAACCGCTTCTACTCCCCGCCGACCAACACCATCGCGCCGGGCCGCTCGCGCAAGATGGACGACGGCTGGGAGACCGCCCGTCGCCGCGACAACGGCAACGACTGGATCCGCTACCAGCTCGTCGCCGAGTCCGAGATCCGCGCGGTCGAGATCGACACCGCCTACCTCAAGGGCAACTCGGCGGGCTGGGCCTCGCTCTCCATCAAGTCCGGCGAGGACGGCGAGTGGCAGGAGTTCCTGCCGCGCACCCGCCTGCAGCCCGACACGAACCACCGGTTCGTGCTCGACGCCCCGGCGGTCGGCAGCCACGTCCGCATCGACATCTTCCCGGACGGCGGCTTCTCCCGCCTGCGTCTCTTCGGCTCGCTGACGGACCAGGGCGCGACCGCCCTGACCGCCCGTCACCAGGAGCTGGGCGGCTGATCCCGCGCTGAACAGCCCGGTGGGGCGCCGCGGATGCACAGGCATCCGGGGCGCCCCACCGGCACGTGCGGGCGGCGAAACCCGGAAGGGCTACGCCGCGTGGCCGCCGTCCACCGAGAACTCGGCGCCCGTCACGTAGGCCGCGTCCGGTCCGGCGAGGAAGGAAACCGTCGCCGCCACCTCGTCCGGGGTGCCGAAGCGCCCGAGGGCGGTCATCGCGCTCTGCCCGGCGGCGTACGGTCCGTCGGCCGGGTTCATGTCGGTGTCCACCGGGCCCGGGTGGACCAGGTTCGCCGTGATGCCGCGCTCGCCCAGCTCCCGGGCCAGGGCCTTGGTGAGCCCGATCAGCGCCGCCTTGCTCATCCCGTACAGGCAGCCGCCCGGGCCCGGCACCCGCTGGGTCATGCAGCTGCCGATGGTGATGATCCGGCCGCCGCGGCCGAGCCGGGCCGCGGCCGCCTGCGCCGCGAGGAAGGCCCCGCGCACGTTGACCGCGAGCACCCGGTCCACATCGGCCAGCGTCAGCCCGTCCAGCGGGCCGAGCACCCCGACGCCCGCGTTGTTGACCAGGACGTCGAGGCGCCCCAGCTCCCGCACGGTGCGCTCCACCGCCGCGGCGGCGGCCGCCGGGTCGCCCGCGTCCGACCGCACGGCCAGGCCGGTGCGTCCGTACGCCTCGATCTTGCGGACGACCTCCGCGGCCGCCTCGCCGTCGCTGACGTAGGTGATCGACACGTCCGCGCCGTCGGCGGCCAGGCGCAGCGCGGTCGCCGCGCCGATGCCCCGGCTGCCGCCCGTCACCAGGGCCACGGTGCTGTCGCTCTTCATGGTCTTCCTCCCGCACATGTCGTAAGTGGTTGCGGGTTCAATGAAAGCGGCGGGGCGGTGCCCGCGCTGGCAGGAATCGGACCTCGCGTTCACGCGCGCCGCACCGATGAGTTCCGTACCGGGCGGGAGTCTGAATCCACGTACGGGCCGACGGACGGGCCCCACCCGCAAGGAGACGAGCGACATGGGCAAGCTTTCCCTCATCACCTTCCTCACCCTCGACGGCGTGATGCAGGCACCCGGCGGCCCGGAGGAGGACCCGAGCGGCGGGTTCTCCTACGGCGGCTGGCAGGTGCCCTTCGAGGACGAGGGCGTGGGCGAATTCGTGACCGCGGCCTTCGACCGGGCCGGGGCCTTCCTGCTGGGGCGCCGGACCTACGAGATCTTCGCGGGGTACTGGCCCAAGATGACCGACCCCGACAACAGGATCGCGGCCAAGCTCAACGGCCTGCCCAAGTACGTGGCCTCGGGCACCCTGGAGAACCCGGAGTGGGAGAACAGCAGCGTCCTCGGCCCCGACCTGGAGGCGGAGATCGCCCGCATCAAGGCGGAATCCGATGGCGAGGTGCACATCTGGGGCAGTGGGGAGCTCGTCGGGTGGCTGCTGGCCCGCGACCTCGTCGACGAACTGAACCTGCTGGTCTACCCCCTCATCCTCGGGGCCGGGCGGCGCCTCTTCCCGGCCGGGGGACCGCCCACCACCTGCGAACTCACCGATTCCCGGATCACCTCCGGCGGGGTCGCCATCCACACCTACCGGCCCACGGGCCGGGCCTCCTTCGGCTCCTACTGAGAAGCCCGCCCACCAGCCGAAACGCGGTGTACCCGCCGGTCGGCGCTCCGGTACGGTGACGGCACCCGTGCGAGCCACCGAAGTCTCCGCCCCCGACCAGTCGTTGGAGACCCGTGTCCACGCTCGCCGCCGTACCGGCGCCCGGCCTCGCACCCCGCCGTGCCTGGCTCACCGACCTGCCCGTGCTGCTCGTCGCCCTCGTCTGGGGCGGCAGCTACCTGGTGGCCAAGGGCGTCACCACCCCGCACACCGTGATCGCCGTCCTGGTGCTGCGCTTCGCCCTGATCCTGCCGGTCCTCGTGGTGGCCGGGGCGCGGCGGCTGCGCGCGCTGCGGCCCGCCCAGTGGCGCGGCGGCGCCCTGCTGGGTCTGGTCCTCGGCGTGATCTTCCTGCTGGAGACCTACGGGGTCGTCCACACCTCCGCCACCAACGCCGGGCTGATCATCAGCCTGGCCATGATCTTCACTCCGCTCGCCGAGGCCGTGCTGCGCCGGGTCCGCCCCCCGGCGGCCTTCCTCGCCGCCGCGGGCGTCTGCGTCACCGGGGTCGTCCTGCTCACCCAGGGCGCGGGCTTCACCACGCCCTCCGTCGGTGACCTGCTGATCCTCGGCGCCGCGCTCGCCCGCACCCTGAACGTGCTGCTGACCGCCCGGATCAAGTCCGTCCAGGACGCCGACCCGCTCTCGCTGACCACCGTCCAGCTCGGCGGCGCCGTACTGGTCTTCGCGCTGCTCGCGGCCCTGCCCGGGACGGGCGCCACCCCGTGGGCCGCGGCCGCCGGCTTCGGCCCCCGCGCCTGGGCGGCCCTGGCCTTCCTCACCGTCTTCTGCACCCTGTTCGCCTTCTTCGCGCAGATGTGGGCCCTGCGCCGCGCCTCGCCCTCCCGGGTCAGCCTGCTGCTCGGCACCGAACCGCTGTGGGCGGCCGCCGCGGGCATCGCCATCGGCGGCGAACACCTGGGCGCCGCGGGACTCGTGGGCGCCGTCCTCGTGCTGGCCGGCACCGCCTGGGGCCGCCGCGCCGCGGCCCCGGACCCCGCCTGAACCCCGAGCCCGACGAGTGGCCGAAAACGCCGCATCCACGGATCAACGGCCGCCGTACGGTGGACCGATGCCAGTAGTCGACATCAGTGGGAACGCCGAGGAGTTCACGGCCGATCCCTTGAGCCGGTAGCCGTACGTGGCCCTCCGCTCAGAGGCCGGGCAGCTCGGCCAGCGTCACCCGCCGCCGCTCCCGCCGCGACAGCTCACAGGCCTCGGCGATCCGCAGCGCGGCCAGCGCCTCCCGGCCGTCGCACGGATTGCCGCCCTCGCCGCGCACCAGGCTCACGAAGGCGGCCAGCTCCGCCTCGTAGGCGGGCCCGAACCGCTCCAGGAAGCCCGCCCACGGCTTGGTCGCCGGGGGAGGGCCCTGCGGTTCGGTCGAGGCGATCGGCGTACGGTCGTCCAGCCCGGCCGCGACCTGGTCCAGCTCGCCGGCCAGCTCCATGCGGACGTCGTACCCGGCGCCGTTGCACCGGCTGCCGGTGCAGGTCACGAGCGTGCCGTCGGTCAGGGTCAGCACCGCCGCCGCCGTGTCCACATCACCCACCTCGCGGAACCGCGCGGGCCCCGCGTCCGACCCGGTCGCGTACACCTCGGCCACCTCGAGCCCGGTCACCCAGCGCACCATGTCGAAGTCGTGCACGAGGCAGTCCCGGTACAGGCCCCCGGACCCGGCCAGATAGGCGGCGGAGGGCGGCGCCGGATCCGCGGTCATCGTCCGTACGGTGTGCAGCCGGCCCAGCGCGCCCGAGCGCACCAGCTCCCGAGCCGTCACGTACCCCGCGTCGAAGCGCCGCATGAAGCCCACCTGGAGCACCCCGCCGACGGCCGCCACCTCGCGCAGCACGGCGAGGCTGCGGCCCAGGTCGGCGGCCACGGGCTTCTCGCAGAACACCGGCAGCCCGGACCGTACCGCCCGGACCACCAGCTCCGCGTGGCCCGAGGTCGCGCACGCCACCACCAGCGCGTCCACGCCCCAGGTGAAGATCTGGTCGACACTGGGCGCGGCGGTGGCCCCCAGCCGGGCGGCCAGCAGCGCCGCCCGCGCCGGGTCGGCGTCGGCGAGCACCAAAGATCCCGCCTGCGGCTGGCGTGCCAGCGCCGCGGCATGGAAGGAACCGATCCGGCCCGTACCGATGAGCCCGATGCGCATGCACTCAACGTGACCCCGTCCGGGTCACGTGTCAATCCGCCCGGCCTGCCCCGATGACCACCTCGTGGTCCACTGTGGCGGATACTGGGCGGCTGGAACCGGAATGACCGCATTGACGACCGCCCCGGGCGACCGGAGCGGCGACCGCACGATTCCAGGACGTTCAGGACGAGGGAAGGGCACGGCGACGTGGCTAGGGTTCGGACAGGGGTACGCGCCGTGGGCGCCGTACTCGCGGCGGTACTGGGGGCCTCCCTCGTGGGGTGCAGCAGTACGGGCGGCAAGCGCGCCGAGGAGCGGGCGAAGGCCGCCGAGCAGGGCCGTCCGGCCGTCTCCACCCCGCGCTGGACCTTCGCGATGGTCACCCACGCGGGCGATGGCGACACCTTCTGGGACATCGTCCAGAAGGGTGCCAAGGAAGCCGCGGCGAAGGACAACATCAACTTCGTCTACGCGCACGACGACCAGGCCCAGCAGCAGGCCCAGTTCGTGCAGAACGCCATCGACCAGAAGGTCCAGGGCATCATCGTCAGCCTGGCCAAGCCCGAGGCCCTCAAGGACGTGCTCGGCAAGGCCGCCAAGGCGGGCATCCCGGTGATCACGGTGAACTCCGGCTCCGCCCAGTCCAAGGAGTACGGCGCCCTCACCCACATCGGCCAGGACGAGGAGATCGCGGGCGAGGCCGTCGGCGCCGAGCTGACCAAGCGCGGCAAGAAGAAGGCCGTCTGCGTCCTGCACGAGCAGGGCAACGTCGGCCACGAGCAGCGCTGCGCCGGGGCGAAGAAGACCTTCGGCGGAGACCTGGAGAACCTGTACGTCGAAGGCACCAACATGCCCTCCGTGCAGGCGGCCATCCAGGCGAAGCTCCAGGCCGACCCCTCGATCGACTCGGTCGTCACACTGGGCGCGCCCTTCGCGCCGACCGCGGTCAAGGCCAAGGACGCGGCGGGCAGCAAGGCGGAGATCGACACCTTCGACCTCAACGAGGCCGTCGCCCGCGACCTGAAGTCCGGGACCCTCGGCTTCGCCGTCGACCAGCAGCCCTACCTCCAGGGCTACGAGGCCGTCGACCTGCTCTGGCTCTACCGCTACAACGCGAACACGCTCGGCGGCGGCCGTCCGGTGCTCACCGGCCCGCAGATCGTGACCGGCGCCGAAGCGGCGAAACTGGAGGAGTTCATCAAGCGGGTGACCCGATGAGCGCCCTCGCCCCCGCGGCCGCGCCCACCCCGCCCGCCAAGGAGCGCGACGAGCGCCTCGCCCCGGCCTCGCTGGTACGCCGCCTGCTCGGCCGCCCCGAGCTGGGCGCGGTCGTCGGCGCGGCCGCCGTCTTCGTCTTCTTCGCCTTCGCCGCCGACAGCTTCCTGCGGGCCTCCAGCCTCAGCACGATCCTGTACTCGGCCTCCACCATCGGGATCATGGCGGTCCCGGTCGCCCTGCTGATGATCGGCGGCGAGTTCGACCTCTCGGCCGGTGTGATGGTCACCAGCTCGGCGCTGTTCAGCTCGATGTTCGCCTACCAGATGACCGCCAACGCCTGGGTCGGCGTCGGGGTGTCCCTGCTGGTCACCCTGGCCATCGGGTTCTTCAACGGGTTCATGCTCACCCGTACGAAACTCCCCAGCTTCATCATCACGCTCGGCACCTTCCTGATGCTGACCGGCCTGAACCTGGGCCTCACCAAGCTGATCAGCGGCTCGGTCTCCACCAAGACCATCGCCGACATGGAGGGCTTTTCCTCCGCCCGCTCCCTCTTCGCCTCGCAGCTGACCATCGGCTCGGTCACCCTGCGCGTCACCATCCTGTGGTGGCTGCTCCTGGTCGCGGTGGCCACCTGGATCCTGCTGCGCACCCGCGCCGGGAACTGGATCTTCGCGGTGGGCGGCGGCGCCGACGCGGCCCGCGCGGTCGGCGTACCGGTGGTCAAGACCCGCATCGGGCTCTACATGGGCGTCGCGCTGTGCGCCTGGATCTCGGGCCAGCACATCCTGTTCTCGTTCGACGTGGTCCAGTCCGGCGAGGGCGTCGGCAACGAGTTCCTGTACATCATCGCGGCCGTCATCGGCGGCTGCCTGATGACCGGCGGCTACGGCTCCGCGATCGGCTCGGCCGTGGGCGCCTTCATCTTCGGCATGACCAGCAACGGCATCGTGTACGCGCAGTGGAACCCGGACTGGTTCAAGTTCTTCCTCGGCGCGATGCTCCTGCTGGCCACGCTGCTCAACGCATGGGTACGCAAGCGGGCGGAGGCCAGCAAGTGACCGCTCTGGTGGAGCTGACCGGAGTCAGCAAGTACTACGGCAACATCCGCGCCCTCGAGGGGGTGTCCCTGGAGGTCTCGGCGGGCGAGATCACCTGTGTCCTCGGCGACAACGGCGCGGGCAAGTCCACCCTCATCAAGATCATCGCGGGGCTGCACCGGCACGACGCGGGCAGCTTCGAGATCGAGGGCGAGGAGACGGTTCTGGCCAATCCCCGCGCCGCCCTCGACCACGGCATCGCGACCGTCTACCAGGACCTCGCGGTCGTCCCGCTGATGCCCGTCTGGCGCAACTTCTTCCTCGGCTCCGAGCCCACCAAGGGCCGCGGTCCCTTCCGCCGCCTCGACGTGGCCCTGATGCGCGAGACCACCCGCGCCGAGCTGCTGCGCATGGGCATCGACCTGCGCGACGTCGACCAGCCGATCGGCACCCTGTCCGGCGGCGAGCGCCAGTGCGTGGCCATCGCCCGGGCGGTCCACTTCGGCGCGAAGGTGCTCGTCCTGGACGAGCCCACGGCGGCCCTCGGCGTGAAGCAGTCGGGCGTCGTGCTCAAATACGTGGCCGCCGCCCGCGACGCGGGCCTCGGCGTGGTCCTGATCACGCACAACCCGCACCACGCGTACCTGGTGGGAGACCGTTTCGTGCTCCTCAAGCGGGGCGCGATGGCGGGCAGCCACACCCGCGATTCGATCACCCTGGACGAGCTCACCCGGCAGATGGCGGGTGGCTCGGAACTGGACGAGCTGAGCCACGAGCTGGAGCGGGTGGCAGAATCGGGGGCAACACCGCCCCACACTGACCCTTCCGGCACCACCGCACCATAGGGACGACACGACTCGATGAGCACGTACCGGGACTTCACGCTCGCCCACCGGGGCTCGGCGCGAGGCACCGTCCTGCGGACCGTCGGAACCCGTGAGCGCCGGTCGCACCTGACCGCCCCGCGAGTCCCCACCGTCGGCATCGACATCGGCGGCACCAAGGTGATGGCGGGCGTCGTCGACGCCGACGGCGTCATCCTGGAGAAGATCCGCACCGAGACCCCCGACAAGTCCAAGAGCCCCAAGGTCGTCGAGGACACCATCGTCGAGCTGGTCCTGGACCTCTCCGACCGCCACGACGTCCACGCCGTGGGCATCGGCGCGGCCGGCTGGGTCGACGCGGACCGCTCGCGGGTGCTCTTCGCCCCGCACCTGGCCTGGCGCGACGAGCCGCTGCGCGACGCGCTCCAGTCACGGCTCGCCGTGCCGGTCATGGTGGACAACGATGCCAACACCGCCGCCTGGGCGGAGTGGCGCTTCGGCGCCGGGCGCGGCGAGGACCACCTCGTCATGATCACGCTCGGTACGGGCATCGGCGGCGCGATCCTGGAGGACGGGCGGGTCAAGCGCGGCAAGTTCGGCGTGGCCGGAGAGTTCGGCCACATGCAGGTGGTCCCGGGCGGCCACCGCTGCCCGTGCGGCAACCGCGGCTGCTGGGAGCAGTACAGCTCCGGCAACGCCCTGGTCCGCGAGGCCCGCGAGCTGGCCGCCGCCGACTCCCCGGTCGCCCACAACCTGATCGCCCGGGTCGGCGGGAACGTCTCCGAGGTCACCGGGCCGCTCATCACCGAGCTGGCCCGCGAGGGCGACGCCATGTGCGTCGAGCTGCTCCAGGACATCGGCCAGTGGCTCGGCGTCGGCATCGCCAACCTGGCCGCCGCCCTCGACCCCTCCTGCTTCGTCATCGGGGGCGGGGTCAGCGCGGCCGACGACCTGCTGATCGGACCGGCCCGGGACGCCTTCCGGCGCCACCTGACGGGCCGCGGCTACCGGCCCGAGGCCCGCATCGCGAAGGCCCAGCTCGGCCCCGAGGCCGGTATGGTCGGTGCGGCCGACCTCTCCCGGCTCGTCGCCCGCCGGTTCCGCCGCGCCAACCGCCGCCGGGTCGAACGCTACGAACGCTATGCCCAGGCGGGCCGACGGGCCGCCGCCGGGTCCGAGGAACAAGGACCAGAACAGCCGTGACACCCCCGCCCCCGACCCTGCCGCGCCAGGCCCCGGCCCCCGACGAGGGCGGCGTTCCCGCCGCCGCCGAGGCCCGCCGGCACGTCGTACGCCGCCGCTGGATCACCGCGATCATCATCGTGCTGCTGATCGGCGTACCCGCCGGCTACCTCTCGATCGCCGCCCAGCAGAGCCGCCAGAGCGGCAAGGAGAAGGCGGCCAAGGTCGGCGCCACCAAGGTGCGCGCGGGCTGGCCGTCCACGGTGCAGCGCAGCATCTACGAGGTGCCGATCCCGGACAAGGCCTGGCGCGTCGGTTTCCTGGAGACCAACAACTGGCGCACCAGCCGGCTGTACGTGCAGTTCGCGATCACCCCGGACGAGCTGGACAAGTTTTTGACCTCGATGGGCACCAGCCGCGAGGGCCTGACCCGGGGCGTCTCGATCAGCGAGCGCGACACCGAGGCCGCGGGCTGGAACTGGGACTCGAAGAACGCCTGGTACGGCGCCACGCACGAGCAGAACGACCCGCGCCCGACCCAGGACGTCACCGTCGACCTGACCGTCCCGGCCAAGCCCAAGGTCTACGTCGTCTCCACCGCCACCCCGTAGGCGCCCGTAGCCGCCCGTAGCCCCCCGGGCGACCCCGGGGCTAGCCTTGGATCATGAAGCTCACCAAGCGGCTGCACTCCTGCGTCCAGGTCGAGAAGGACGGGCGCGTGCTCGTCATCGATCCCGGCGCCTTCAGCGAACCCGACGCCGGACTCGGGGCGGACGCCCTGCTGGTCACGCACGAGCACCCCGACCACTTCGACGAGGGCCGGCTGCGGGCCGCCCTCGACGCGAACCCCGCGGCCCGGCTGTGGACCCTCGCCAGCGTCGCCGGGCGGCTCGCGCCCGCCTACCCGGGGCGGGTCCACACCGTCGGCCACGGGGACGCCTTCACGGCCGCCGGGTTCGACGTGCAGGTGCACGGCGAGCTGCACGCCGAGATCCACCCCGACCTGCCGAGGGTCACCAATGTCGGCTACCTCGTCGAGGGCTCGCTCTTCCACCCCGGGGACGCGCTGACCGTACCCGGCGTCCCCGTCGACACCCTGCTGCTGCCGGTGCACGCGCCCTGGAACAAGGTCTCCGAGGTGATCGACTACGTCCGCGAGGTCAAGCCGCGCGCGGCCATCGACATCCACGACGCCTACCTCGCCGACATCGCCCGGCCGATCTACGACTTCGCCCTCGACTCCCTCGGCGGCGCCCCGCACAGCCGACTCACCGCCGGGGACAGCGCCGACCTGTGAGTGTCAGTGCCGGGCGGTAGGTTACGGACATGCGTATCGCCACCTACAACGTCAACTCGATCACCGCCCGGCTGCCCCGGCTGCTGGCCTGGCTGGAGTCCAGCGGGACCGACGTGCTCTGCGTGCAGGAGACCAAGTGCTCCGCCGAGCAGTTCCCGCACGCCGAGCTGCGCGAGCTGGGCTACGAGTCCGCCGTCCACGCCACCGGCCGGTGGAACGGCGTCGCCCTGCTCTCGCGGGTCGGTCTGGAGGACGTGGTCACGGGGCTGGCCGGCGGCCCGGACTACGAGGGCGTGGCGGAGCCGCGCGCGATCTCGGCGACCTGCGGGGGCGTGCGCGTCTGGTCCGTGTACGTGCCCAACGGCCGCGAGGTGGAGCACGACCACTACGGCTACAAGCTGGACTGGTTCCGCGCCCTGAGCGCGGCCGTCGCCGACGACGCGGCGGGCCCCCGGCCGTTCGCCGTGCTCGGCGACTTCAACGTGGCGCCGACCGACGAGGACGTCTGGGACCCGGCCGTCTTCGAGGGCATGACCCACGTCACCCCCGCCGAGCGGGCCGCCCTGGAGTCCCTGCGCGCGGCCGGGCTCGCCGATGTGATGCCCCGCCCGCTCAAGTACGACCGCCCCTACACGTTCTGGGACTACCGGATGCTCGCGTTCCCCAAGAACAAGGGCATGCGCATCGACCTCGTGTACGGGAACGCCCCCTTCGTCGCCGCCGTCAAGGACGCCTACGTCGACCGCGAGGAGCGCAAGGGCAAGGGCGCCTCGGACCACGCGCCGGTCGTCGTGGACCTGGACATTTAGCCCGCGTTTAGCCCACCGGGCCGGGATCGCGGCGATCCAGGCGCGTCCTGTGGCCGCGGGAGGGTACGGGTGCCAGGCTGGGCGGTATGAACATCCCCTTCCTGGACCACTGGCTGAACCGGCACGAGACCGAGCACGGAGCGGCTCTGGCCGCCGCCCTGGCGGACGATCCCGAAGGCGTGGGCGAGATGTTCGCGGAGTGCGAGATGCTGCGCGCCCAGGCGCGGGTGGCGGGCCTCGAACTCGACGGCACCCCGGCCTCGTTGGAGGCCCTCGACCAGCTGATGCCGCGGTGGCGGCGCGACCCCGAGGCCACGCCCTGGCTCGGCAACGACGCGGGCTTCTACCTCGGCACGGTGATCATCAAGACCCTGTCCGGCTGCGGCTGGCAGGTGTGGCCGAACGGCCAGCCGGTGATCCGGCTGGCCTCGGGCCGCGAGCTGAACGTGGTGGAGTCCGGGGTGTCCTGGGCGATGACCGGATCCCCGGAGCTGTCCCAGATCTACGCGGAGGCCTCCGAAGGGTGACGCCCACCGTGCCACGGTGACGTTTATGTCGCTTTTAGGCGTGTCGGGCGTGTCGAGGCGAAGTCGCCTGCGGCGCTGGATAGTTTGCGCTGACGCGACACACCGACGAGTGGGCAGGGCAGCGTATGGCCGTCGATCCGTTGATCGAGCTGCGGGACGTCAACAAGCACTTCGGACAACTGCACGTCCTCCAGGACATCAACCTCACCGTCGGCCGCGGGGAGGTGGTGGTGGTCATCGGCCCCTCCGGCTCCGGGAAATCGACCCTGTGCCGGGCGATCAACCGGCTGGAGACCATCGAGTCGGGCACGATCACCCTCGACGGGAAACCGCTGCCCGCCGAGGGCAAGGAACTGGCGGCCCTGCGCGCCGACGTGGGCATGGTCTTCCAGTCGTTCAACCTCTTCGCGCACAAGACCGTGCTCGCCAACGTCTCGCTCGCGCAGACGAAGGTCAGGAAGCGCGGCCGCGACGAGGCCGACAAGCGCTCCCGGGAACTCCTGGAGCGGGTGGGCCTGGCGAACCAGGCGGACAAGTACCCCGCCCAGCTCTCCGGCGGCCAGCAGCAGCGCGTGGCCATCGCCCGCGCCCTGGCCATGAACCCCAAGGCCCTGCTCTTCGACGAGCCCACCTCCGCCCTCGACCCGGAGATGATCAACGAGGTGCTGGAGGTCATGCAGCAGCTCGCCAGCGAGGGCATGACCATGGTCGTCGTCACCCACGAGATGGGCTTCGCCCGCTCCGCCGCCAACCGCGTCGTGTTCATGGCCGACGGCAGGATCATTGAGGACCGCACCCCGGAGGAGTTCTTCACCGCCCCCGAGAGCGACCGGGCCAAGGACTTCCTCTCCAAGATCCTCAAGCACTGAGGGGCGGCCCCGATGAACGCGACACGCACCTCCCGGCTGCCCGCGTACGCCCTCGCCCTGACCCTCGCCCTGCTGAGCGCGGTCACCGGCTGCGGCAAGTCCGGCAGCCCCCCGGTCAAGGGCCCGCAGCCCGAGGACCTGCCGGTCTACCGGGTGGACACCGCCTTCCGCCTCCCCGAATCGCGGACCTGGGAGAAGGCGAAGCGGCGCGGCCACCTGGTGGTCGGCGCCAAGGAGGACCAGCCGTACATGGGGGAGAAGGACCCCGCGAGCGGCCGCTACTCCGGCTTCGACATCGAGATCGCCAGGATGATGTCCGCCTCGCTCGGCTTCGACCCCAAGACGATCGAGTTCAAGACGATCGCCTCCGCCAACCGCGAGACGGCCCTGCAGAACGGCCAGATCGACTACTACGTCGGCACCTACACGATCAACGACAACCGCAAGAAGCAGGTCGGCTTCGCCGGGCCGTACTACCTGGCCGGCCAGTCCCTGCTGGTCCGCCGCGACGAGAAGGGCATCAACGGCCCGGCGGACCTCGCGGGCAAGAAGGTCTGCTCCGCCGCCGGCTCCACCCCGTACCAGCGCCTGCAGAAGGACTTCCCCAAGGCGGTGCTCGTCGCCTACGACACCTACTCCGTCTGCGTCGACAACCTGCTGACCTACCAGGTCGACGCCGTCTCCACCGACGACTCGATCCTGCTCGGCTACGCGGCCAAGGTGCCCGACGAGCTGAAGGTCGTCGGCAAGCCCTTCTCCGAGGAGCCCTACGGCATCGGCGTACCGCGCTCCGACACCGCCCTGCGCCTCGCCCTCGACGACGCCCTGGCCGAGAACGAGAAGGACGGCAACTGGACCAAGGCGTACGACGCCACCCTCGGCCTCTCCGGAGTGCCCGCCCCGAAGCCGCCCGCCATCGACCGCTACCCCGCGAGCTGAGAGGAGCCCGTCCCGACATGAACGTACTGACCGACAACTTCTCGCTCTACGGCAAGGGTTTCCTCGGCACGGTCGAACTGACCGTCTACGCCTCCCTGCTGGCCCTGGTCCTCGGCTTCGTCATGGCCTCCTTCCGGGTCGCGCCGATCGGTTCCTTCCGCGTGCTCGGCACGGTCTGGGTGACCGTCCTGCGCAACACCCCGCTCACCCTGCTCTTCTTCGCCGTCCTGCTGGGCCTGCCCCGCTTCGGGCTGGTCCTGCCCTTCCAGCTCTTCGCGGTCCTCGCGCTCGGCTGCTACACCTCCGCCTTCATCTGCGAGGCGCTGCGCTCGGGCATCAACACCGTGCCCAAGGGACAGGGGGAGGCCGCCCGGAGCCTCGGCATGTCCTTCGGACAGACCCTGGGCACGGTGGTGCTGCCGCAGGCGTTCCGCTCGGTCATCCCGCCCGTCGGCTCCACGCTGATCGCCCTCGCCAAGAACTCGGCGATCGCGGGCGCCTTCAGCGTCACCGAGCTGCTGGGCACCTACAAGACGCTCAACGAACTGGGCTACAGCATCATCTGGACCTTCGTCTGGATCGCCGTCGGCTACCTGATCATCACCCTGTCCATCAGCGCGCTCTTCAACGTGCTGGAGAAGCGCTGGGGAGTCGCCCGATGACCGCACACGCGCTGCACGGGGACCGCGAGTCCACGGCGCTCTACGACATCCCCGGCCCGCGCGCCCGGCAGCGCCACTTCCTCTACGGGATGGCGTCGACCGCGGCGATCCTGGCCCTGCTCGGCTGGATCGTCTACCTGCTCTTCGACACCGACCAGTTCACCTCCGCGAAGTGGAGCCCCTTCGCGTACGAGGGCATCCAGCGGCTGCTGCTCAAGGGGCTCGGGAACACCCTCAAGGCCTTCGCCTACGCCTCGGTGTTCTCGCTGCTCCTCGGCGCGGTCCTCGCCACCGGGCGGCTGTCCCTGCACCGGCCCGTGCGCTGGGCCGCCACGCTGTGCGTGGAGTTCTTCCGCGCCATGCCGGTGCTGGTGATGATCTTCTTCATCTTCGTGGCGCTGAAGGTCCAGCCGCTGCCCGCCCTGGTGGCGGGGCTGACCCTGTACAACGGCTCGGTGCTGGCCGAGGTCTTCCGTACGGGCATCAACGCGGTGGAACGCGGGCAGCGGGAGGGGGCGTACGCCCTGGGCATGCGCAAGACCCAGGTGATGACCTTCGTCCTGGCGCCGCAGGCGGTCCGGGCGATGCTGCCGACCATCATCAGCCAGCTCGTGGTGGCCCTCAAGGACACCTCGCTCGGCTTCCTGATCACGTACGAGGAATTCCTGCACGCGGGCAAGCTGATCGCCTCGAACCTGGACTACGACCTGCCCTTCATCCCGGTCGTGGTGATCATCTCCCCGATCTACATCGGGATGTGCATGCTGCTGTCCTGGTTCGCCACCTGGATGGCCCGGCGCCAGCGGCGCAACCCGAAGACCGAGGCCGCCCACGTGGGTCCGGCCGAGGCGGGGACGCTCCTGCCGGGCGGGCGGTAGCCCGGAGACGGTCCTTCCGGAGGGAGCCCCCGAGAGAGCCACCCCGCCCGGCGGCAGCCGCGGATCACTGCTCGCGCAGCGGCACCGAGACGTAGGACGGATCGGTGCGCGGTGAGGAGAAGGTCAGCTGCGCGCCGGTGGGGTTGTGCTCGGTGTAGAGCGGGTCCACGGTGTCCACGACGAGGGCGAGGCGGTGGCCGGCGGGGACGTCGTAGGCCGTGGAGAAGAGGTCGAGATCCACCCCGAAGGCCTGGCCAGGGTTCTTGCCGTGGAAGGTGTACGGGGCGTTGCTGACCAGTTTGCCGAGGCCGAGGGGGCCGACGTCGTAGAGGTACGCGATGAAGGTGCCGCTCTCCTTCGTGGGAGTGACGGTGGTGTGCAGCCGGGCGGTGCCCCGGATCCGCCGGTCCTCGTCGTAGCGCCCGGACTGCCAGACGGCGGCGAAGGCGCGGGGGAGCAGCGGGATGGAGGCGACGGGGGGCGCCTTGACGAACTGGTCCAGCACGCTGGAGAGCAGCACGATCCCGCCGTTCGCGCCGGAGTCGACGTTGGCGAAGACGTGTGTGCTGCCGGGGAGCGCGAGCTTCTCGGTGCCGCCCGCGCCGACCGACTTCCAGTCGGGGTACCCCTCGTACGCGTCGTCGCTACGGGACTTCAGCTGCACCGGGGCCTCGGCGTCGACGCCGTTGCGCTCGCCCTTGAGGTAGCGGTCGAACCAGCGGTGGGCGTGGGTCCAGGTGTCGTTGGGCAGGCCCAGCAGGCCGGTGCCCTCGGCGGTGGCGTGGTCGCCGGGGCGGAATTCCAGGCGCTTGGGACCGGTGAGCCGCTCGAAGAACTTCGCGTACTGGTTGGGCGGGAAGATGGTGTCGCCCCATGCGTTGCCCAGCATGATCGCGGCGCCGTTGGCGTTGATCGCGTCCACCCGCTCGGAGGCCGAGCGCTGCTCGCCCCACTCGATCATCTGGGCTTCGCGGTCAAGGCGGGAGCCGAGGAAGTCGGTGAGGATGCCCTGGAGTTCGGGCCCGGGGCGGCCGGTGAGGTACCCGGCGGCGCCGAGCAGGCCGGCGGCCTGGAGGTGCTGGGTGCGGCCCGAGTAGATGGACTCGATGATGTCGGCCCAGCCGCTGAGCGCGACCACGGCCTTGATCCGCGGGTCGTGGGCGGCGGCCAGCAGGCTGATGCCCGCGCCGTAGGAGACGCCGCCGAGGCCGATGTGGGCGGGGTCGGCGGCGGTGGTGGCGAGCGCCCAGTCGATCACGGCCGAGACGTCGGCGGTGTCGGGGGGACCCGCGACCTCGATCCCGCCGCCCGAGAGCCAGAAGCCGCGGGAGGTGTAACTCACTACGATGTAGCCGGAGTCGGCGAGCTGCTTGGCCTGCGCGATGTATTCGATCTGCGGCAGGCCCCAGCTGGTGGGCAGCACGATCAGCGGGAAGGTCCGGCCGGGCCGGGCGCCGGCCGGGGAGTAGACGTTGCCCTTGAGGGTGACGCCGCCGGAGCCCGGGATGTCGAAGAAGCGCAGCTCCGACGAGGCGCTGGATGGGGCGGCGGAAGAGGTGGTCGGGGCGGTCGCGGGGGCCGCCCGGGCCGGGTGGGGGGCCAGGCCCAGGGCGGCTGCCGCGAGCAGTGCCGCCGTGGTCACGGCGGTGGTGGTGCGGGCCATCGATCGCTCCTCGCATGCGCCGGTGTCAAAGTGACCCGACGGTAACGGGGAGGGCTTACCGAAGGTAACCCGTCGGTAAGCTACGCACTGGTAACGATTGACCGAAAGTCAGTCGGCCGCCGGTCAGCCGTTCTGCGTCCCGGCGGAGCCGCCCGCGCCGTTCAGCGCGCTCTTCTTCTGCCAGTCGGCCCAGCTCAGGTTCCACTCGCCGTAGCCGTTGCCGGTCTCCGCCTGGCCCTTGGAGCCGTCGCCGACGACCTCGAGCAGGTCGCCGACCTGGGCGTCCTTGTAGAAGGCCGCGGCATTGGCGGTGCTCATCCCCACGCAGCCCGAACTGGTGTTGGCGTTGCCGAAATTACCGTCGTTCCACGGCGCGGCGTGCACGTACATGCCCGACCAGGTGAGCCGGATCGAGCTGTCGACGTCCTTGTCGTAGGCGTTGCCGAGGCCCACCGTCTCGGAGTTCATCCGGATGGTGCCCTCCTTGGACATCAGCACCATCTTCCCGGACCAGGAGGCCTTCTGGCCGCCCGGCGTACCGGCCGAGACCGGGATCGTCTTGACCACCTTGCCGTCCTCGGTCACCGACATCTTCTTGGTGTCGAGGTCCACCGTCATCCGGCGGTCCTTGCCGATCTTGAACTCCGTGTTGTAGTCCTTGACGAAGTAACCGCCGCCCGAGTCGACGCCGTTCAGCTTCATCTCGACCTTCACGTCGGTGCCGGACTTCCAGTAGTCCTTCGGCCGCCAGTCCACGCGGTCGTTGCCCGAGTAGTCCTTGAACCAGCCCCACGAACCCTCGGTGTTGTCCGAGGTGGTGACCTTCAGCTGCTTCTCGACCGCTGCCTTGTTCTTGACCGGATTGTCGAAGACGATCGAGACCGGCTGGGCTATGCCCACCACCGGGGTGGCCTTGCCCGGGTTGATCGTGACCTTGTTCACCTTGTCGGCGGCGGTCGTCTTGAACTGCGTGGTCGCGCTCTGGCTCTCGGTGTTCTGCGCCTCGACCTTGTAGTCCTGCCCCGGCGAGGCGTTGCGCTCCGAGGTCCAGCTCTTGCCGTCCTGGGATATCTGGCCCACCAGCTCGCCGCCCTTGCCGTCGGTCACCTTGACCTGGGCGAGCTTTCCGTCGGCGAGGGTGACCTTGACCGGCTCGCCCGCCTTGACCTGGTTGCCCGTCAGGTTCACGGAGATCGACATCTCCGTCTTCTTCTTCATCTCCGCCTTACCGCCGTCCTGGCCACCCGATCCGCCCGAGCAGGCGGTGAGGGCCGTGGCGGCCAGCAGCGCGGTGGCGGCGAGGGCGGCGCTCCGGCCGCCCGCTCCCAGAACCCGGCGGCGCGACGATGCGGTACGGCGTGTGCGGCTCAACGAAATCCCTCCGAAGTGATGATCGTTCGCAAAGGAAGAGACAACGGCGCGCGCTTCGGTTGCGGTTTCCCCGGAAAAGATCCGTTCATCGGATGTGACCTACGCCGCAATGTGACGCCGCCGCTCTCCGGTACCCGCCGTGGACCCCGGCCACGGGACCTCTGGCGTGGACTCCGGGCCGAACGGCCCTTGCCCGGCGGCGGATCCGCGCGCGCCGGGACCGTCGCGGGAACACGTTGCGCGGGCGAATCCGGCGCCGCACCGGCCCGCGCCACCGCGCCCCGCCCCCGTCTCGCGCCACCGCTCGACGACCCGCGCCGCCGGGCGCGGGGTACCCTCCCCCCTCGACCCGACACGCCAGGCACGTGGGAGACACCGATGGACGGCCGCACCGACCCGACGCAGCACGCGCATGTCCCGGCGTGCCCGGCCCGCTGGTGACGGCCACCGACACCGGCTCCGCGCCGGTGGCCGCCCTGGCCACCGCGCCGGCCGCGGGCGCCGCACCCGCGAAGTCCTCGGTGCTGCGCAGCGGCGCGCTGATGGCAGCCGGTTCGATCGTCTCGCGCGCCACCGGGTTCGTCCGCTCCGCCGTCGTCGTCGCGGCCCTGGGCACCGGTCTGCTCGGCGACGGCTACGCGGTCGCCAACACCGTGCCCAACATCCTCTACATGCTGCTCGTCGGCGGCGCCCTCAACGCGGTCTTCGTCCCCGAACTGGTCCGCGCGGCCAAGGGGCACGAGGACGGCGGAGCCGCCTACACGGACCGGCTGCTGACCGCCTGCACCGCGGCGCTCGTGGTGCTCACCACCCTCGCCGTGCTCTGCGCCCCGCTGATCGTCTCGGCGTACACCGGCTACGACGGGGCGCAGGCGAGCACGACCGTCGCCCTGGCCCGCTACTGCCTGCCGCAGATCCTCTTCTACGGCCTGTTCACCCTGCTCGGCCAAGTGCTGAACGCCCGGGGCCGGTTCGGCGCGATGATGTGGACCCCGGTCCTCAACAACCTCGTGATCATCGGTGTCTTCGGGCTCTTCCTCCACGTCTCCCACGGTGCGCCGGACGGCCTGACGGCCGCCGACACCCGGCTCCTCGGCTGGGGCACCACCGCCGGGATCGTCGTCCAGGCCCTCGCCCTGGTCCCCTCGCTGCGCGCGGCCCGCTTCCGCTGGCGCCCGCGCTTCGACTGGCGCGGCAACGGCCTCGCCCGCCCCCTGCGCAACGCGGGCTGGCTGGTCATGCTCGTCCTGACCAACCAGATCGCCTACTGGGTGATCACCCGGCTGTCCACCACCACGGGAGCCCGGGCCGCCCTGGAGGGCCTCTCCGGCGGCGTGGGCTACACCGCCTACAGCAACGCCTACCAGCTGTGGATCGTCCCCCAGGGCATCGTCACCGTCTCCCTGGTCACCGCCCTGATGCCGCGGATGAGTGCGGCGGCGGCCGACGGTGACCTCGGGCGGGTGCGCCGCGACGTCTCGTACGCACTGCGCACCAGCGCCGCCCTCGTCGTCCCGGCCGCCGCTCTCTTCGCCGCCCTGGCCCCCTGGCTGATGGGCGGCGTCTTCGAGTACGGGCGCACCGGAGCCGCCGACATCGAGGTCATGGCGGGCATGCTCATCGCCTTCGCCCCCGGCCTGATCGCCTTCTCCGGCCAGTACGTCCTCTCGCGCGGTTTCTACGCGCTCTCCGACACCCGCACCCCGTTCTTCCTGAACCTGGTCATCGCGCTGCTCAACGGCGTCCTCTCGGCGGCCGCCTACCTCCTGCTGCCCCCGCGCTGGGCCGTCACCGGCATGGCCGCCGCGTACTCCGTCGCGCTCCTCGCGGGCATGACCGTGACGGCGTACACCCTGGCCCGGCGCCTGGGCCCGCGCGCGGACGCCCGGCCGGGGCCGCGCTCCACCGCGC
The DNA here is from genome assembly GCF_040296485.1 of Streptomyces sp. NPDC002138. Lineage (NCBI taxonomy): Bacteria > Bacillati > Actinomycetota > Actinomycetes > Kitasatosporales > Streptomycetaceae > Streptomyces > Streptomyces sp. NPDC002138. The sequence goes on from NZ_JBEOXE010000038.1 coordinate 39,098, forward strand.
TGCGCACCCACCTGCGGCTGCTGGTCGCCTGCCTGCCCGGCGGGGCGGCCGGATACGCCGCGGCCCGGGCCGCCGACCGCCTCGGGGACTTCGCGGCGCTCGGCGCGGGAACCGCGGCGCTCGCCCTGACCGTCGTACTCCTTGCCCGGCCCCTGCGGCTGGCCGAGATCACCGACCTGCTGGATTCGCTGCGGCGCAAAATAGGCCGTTAGGGTGAGGAACCCACTCAAACCGTCTGGGACACTGATCGAATGCCACGCGTACTGCTGATCGAGGACGATCCCTCCATCCGGGAAGGAGTCGCCCTCGGCCTGCGCCGGCGCGGCCACGAGGTCAACGCCGCCGAGACGGGCGAGGAGGGCCTCGCGCGGCTCGCCGGATTCCGGCCCGAGCTGGTCCTCCTGGACCTGATGCTCCCCGGCATCAACGGCGTCCAGGTCTGCACCCGCATCCGGGAGACCAGCCAGGTCCCCGTCATCATGCTGACCGCGCGCGGCGACGACTTCGACATCGTCGTCGGACTGGAGGCGGGCGCCGACGACTACATCGTCAAACCCGCCCGCACCGAGGTCATCGAGGCCAGGATCAAGGCCGTACTGCGCCGGCTCACCGCACCGGCCGGCCGCCAGGGCGTCGAGCACCACGGAGAACTGACCGTCGACCGGGCCGGACTGACCGTCGCCAAGAACGGCGCACACGTCGCCCTCGCCCCCAGCGAGATCAAGCTGCTGCTGCACCTGTCCGCCTCGCCCGAGCAGGTCTTCAGCCGCCAGCAGCTCCTCGCCTACGTGTGGGACCACAGCTACCACGCGGACGCCCGGCTCGTGGACGCCTGCGTCCGCCGCCTGCGCCACAAGATCGAGGACGCCCACGGCGGCCCCCGCTACATCCAGACCGTGCGCGGCTTCGGCTACCGCTTCGGCCCCCTGTAGGGGCGGCCCGTGCGACGGATCGCCCCCCTCGGCCTGCGCACCCGGCTGATCGCCGCCTTCCTGCTCGTCGCCGCCATCAGCGCCGTCTCCACCGCGGCCCTCACCTACCGGCAGGCGCGCACCGCGATCCTGACGCAGAGTCAGGACACCGCCGTGGCCACCCTCCGCGACCAGCTGGAGGGCACGGGCACGACCCTGCCGCTCGCACAGAAGTCCCTCCAGTCCCAGGTCACCGAGCTGGGCAAGCGCGGCAAGCCGCACGCCTGGACGGTCTACGGCGAGTACGGCGACCTGCGCGCCACCTCCAACCCCGGGGGCCCGGCCACCTCGCCCCTCATCAGCGGGAAACTGCGCAAGCAGATCACGGTCAATCCGCACGCGGCCTTCCAGCGGGTCCAGGTCGCGGGCGGCCCGTTCCTCGTCGTCGGCGTGCCCTCCGTCTTCACCCGCCAGGGCCTCAGCCAGCCCACCGGCGCCGTCTTCTACGCGGTGATGCCGCTGGTCACCGAGGAACAGACCATCGACCTGATGGTCGACGCCGCCCGCACCGGCGCCCTGCCCGGCCTCGCCATCGCCCTCGTCCCCGCCCTGCTCGCCGCCCGCAGCGTGCTGCGCCCCGTCCGCGACCTGCGCACCGCCGCCCGGCGCATGGGCCGGGGCCGCCTCGACACCCGGATCGAGGTCAGGGGGGCCGACGAGCTGGCCGGGCTCGCGGAAACCTTCAACGAGACCGCCCGCGCGCTGGAACGATCCGTCGAGGACCTCCAGCAGGCCGAGGCCCGCGCCCGGCGCTTCGCCGCCGACGTCTCGCACGAACTGCGCACCCCGCTCGCCGGGATGCTCGCCGTCACCGAAGTCCTCGACGAGGACGCCGAGCAGCTCGACCCCGACACCGCGAAGGCGCTCCGGCTGATCAGCGCGGAGACCGGCAAGCTCGCCGTGCTGGTCGAGGACCTGATGGAGATATCCCGCTTCGACGCCCGCGCCGCCGGCCTCAACCTCGACGACGTGGACCTCACCGAGGCCGTCCGCATGACCCTGGAACGCCGCCACTGGGGCGAGGACCAGGTGGCCACCGACCTCCCGGCGGGCATCAGGGCCCGGCTCGACCCGCGCCGCTTCGACGTGGTCCTCGCCAACCTCGTCGGCAACGCCCTGCGGCACGGCGGCGCCCCGGTGCGGATCACCGCCCGTACCCACCCGCACCCCGACGGCGAACGGCTGACCGTCGAGGTGGCCGACAGCGGCCCCGGGATCGCCCCCGAGGCGCTGCCCCACATCTTCGACCGCTTCTACAAGGCCGACGTGGCCCGCACCCGCTCGGCGGGCAGCGGGCTCGGGCTCGCCATCACCCTGGAGAACGTCCGGCTGCACGGCGGGAGCGTCCGGGCCGCCAACGGCGCCTCCGGCGGCGCCGTGTTCACCGTGGAGATGCCGCTGGAGGCCCGGGCATGACCCGCGGACCCGGCGTACGGGCCGTGCCGGCCCTCCTCGCCCTGCTGGCCCCGCTGTGGCTGACCGGCTGCGGGATCAAGCCGACCGGGGTGGTCGAGAGCGGCCGGCCCGCGAGCGTCGTGGTGGGCACGGCGCCCGCCGCGGACGTGCTGTACTTCGTCGCCCCCGACGGCCGGCTCGCCCCGACCGTGATCCGCGAGGGGCGCCTGCCGCTGCGCGCGCTGATCGTCCGGCTCCTCGCGGGGCCCGGCGCCGCGGAGCGGGAGGCCGGACTGCACACCGCCCTGCCCGCGTCGGCCGGCGAGGTGACCGGCCCGCTGAGCGTGAACCGCAACGACCGCGACCAACTGCTGCTCCGGCTCCCCTTCCTGCGGGACGCGGAGCTGTCCGCCACCGCCAGGAGCCAGCTGGTCTGCACGGCGGCCCTCGCGGCGGACCACTCGGCCAGGACCGAGGTGGTCCTGATCACCTCTGACGGGTCCATGGCCCCGCTGCGGTGCGACCAGGCACGCTGAGGCGCCGTCGGCCCCCTTGCGGTGCGGGGTGCGCGGCCGTCACCGTGGCCCCATGGAGCTCGCGCCCGACGTCCCCGCGGTCCCCGACGTCTTCGACCCCCGGACGTACGCCGAAGGCATCCCGCACGCGCGCTACCGGATCCTGCGCGACCACCACCCCGTCGCCTGGCAGGCCGAGCCCGAGGTCCTGGGCTGGCCCGCCGGGCCCGGCTTCTGGGCCGTCACCCGGCACGCCGACGTCGTGCGGGTGCTGCGCGACCACGCCGTGTACTCCTCCCGCCTCGGGGCCACCCAGATCCGCGACCCCGACCCCGCGGACCTGCCGTTCATCCGGCGCACCATGCTCAACCAGGACCCGCCCGAGCACGCGCGGCTGCGCCGCATGCTGGCCCGCGCCTTCACCCCCGCCCGGGTCGACGCCTTCGGCGAGCGGGTCCGCGAGCGGGCCCGGAGCCTGCTCGCCGCCGCCCGGGACGGGGCCGTGGACGGCTCGGCCGAGGTGGTGCGCGCGGTCACCGACGAGTACGCGCTGCTGAACCTCGCCGACCTGATGGGCGTCCCGGCCGCCGACCGGTCCCTGCTGCTGGAGTGGACCGTACGGATCATCGGCTACCAGGACCCCGAGGACGCGCCCGCGCCGCCGCTGGGCCCCGACGGAACCCCGCTCAATCCCCGCTCGCCCGCGCTGCTCGGCGAGATGTTCGCGTACGCGCGGGAGCTGGCCGCGGCCAAGCGCGCCCGCCCCGCCGAGGACCTGATGAGCGTGCTGGCCCACGCCGAACTCGCCGAAGGGGAGCTGGAGATGTTCTTCTTCCTGCTCACCGTCGCGGGCAACGACACCGTACGGTCGGCCGCCCCCGGCGGTCTGCTCGCCCTGGCCCGCGCTCCCGGCGCCTCCCGGCAACTCGCCGCGGGCGAGGTCGCGGTGGATCGGGCGGTGGACGAACTCCTGCGCGTCCACCCGCCGGTACTGAGCTTCCGGCGCACGGCGGCCCGGGACACGGTGCTGGCCGGGCGGCGGATCCGGGCCGGGGACAAGATGGTCGTCTTCCACGCGGCCGCCAACCACGACGAGCGGGTCTTCGCCGACCCCGGCCGGACCGACCTCGCCCGGACCCCCAACCCGCACGTCTCCTTCGGCGACGGACCGCACGTCTGCCTCGGCGCGCACTTCGCCCGGCTTCAGCTCCGGGTCCTCCACGAGGAGTGGCGGGCCGCGCTGCCACCGCCCGAACTCACCGGCGAGCCCCGGCGGCTGGTCTCCAACTTCATCAACGGGATCACGCGGCTGCCCCTTCGGGTGTCCGGGCGCTCCGGGTGACGTCCGCCAGCAGTTCGGTCACGTCCGGCCCGTAGGCGTCGGAATTGATCACCTTCACCACGATGCAGAAGGAGTCCGAGCCGTAGGTGCGGGCGAGGCGCTGATGGTGGCGGGCCAGATAGCGGGCGCCCGCCTGGTTGCTGATGGCGGTCTGCCCGGAGATCAGGAACACCGGGCGCGCGCCCGCCCCGTTCGTCAGCCGGGCCAGCAGGACGTGTTCCACCGCGCCCTTCTGCCAGCGGTAGACCTCGCCGCCCACGTGGATGGCGCCCCGGTCCGGCCCGGGCTCGGAGCTGAAGTCCACCCGGATCCCCGGCAGCATCGACGAGAGATGGGCCGTGGTCCGCGCGTTGGAGATCGGCCCGCCGACACAGAACTCGGCCCGCTCGCCGAAGCCCTGGCGCACCCCGTCGTGCGAGACGATCTGGAGGTTCGCCCCGCAGTCCTTGATCAGCGCCGATATCTCCAGCAGCGCGAAGGCGTCGTTGCGGTGCACCGAGCCCTCGCTGCCGCCCATCTGACGGTTCACCACGAACAGGCAGTCCGAACCGTTCGGCAGCCCGAAGAAGGCCTGCTTGCGGCGCAGCGCGCGGCGCCATAGGTACGTACGGGAGAACCAGCCGAAACCACCGCTGACGGCGGTCGCCACCACCCCGAGCACGATGTTGCGTACGTCGTCGTTCATGCGGCGGATCGTAGGGGGTGACCTCGCCGCCGTGCCAGGCACGGGCAGCGGGGCGGTGCGGGGCGCGGGACGCGCTGTGGTGCGGGAGGCGGGGCGCGACGGGGGAGCCGGGCCATCCTGACGCGGCGCCGGACGGCCGTTAGGCTCGCGGGCACATTGCCTTACGTGGAGGTTCGATGCGCCGTCCCACCGCTCGCGCGTTACCCCTGTTCGCCCTCACCGCGGCCCTCGCGGCGACCGCCGCCGCCCCGCCCGCGGCCGCCGCCGACAGCTCCACCCCGCCCAAGGCCCCGGTCGCCGTCGGCTACGGCGGGGCCGTGGCCAGCGTGGACGCCGACGCCTCGGCGGCCGGAATCGCCGTCCTGCGCGCCGGTGGCAACGCGGTGGACGCCGCCGTCGCCACCGCCGCGGCCCTCGGGGTCACCGAGCCGTATTCCGCGGGCGTCGGCGGCGGTGGCTACTTCGTCTACTACGACGCGAAGTCCCGCCGCGTGCACACCATCGACGGCCGCGAGACCGCCCCCGCCTCGGCCACCGCCACCCTCTTCCAGGAGAACGGCGTACCGATCCCCTTCGAGCAGGGGCAGACCAGCGGCCGCGGTGTCGGCGTCCCCGGCACCCCCGACACCTGGGACACCGCCCTGGCGTCCTGGGGCAGCCGCCCGCTCGGCCAGCTCCTGCGCCCCGCCGAGAAGCTGGCCCGCGACGGCTTCACGGTGGACGCCACCTTCCGCGCCCAGACCGCGCTGAACCAGGACCGGTTCAAGGACTTCCCGGACACGAAGAAGCTCTTCCTGCCCGGGGGAGAGCTGCCCGTGGTCGGGTCCACCTTCAAGAACCCCGACCTGGCCGCCACGTACGCCGAGATCGGCCGCAAGGGCACCGGAGTCCTCTACCGGGGCCCCATCGCGGACGACATCGTCGCGGCCGTCCGCAAACCCCCGGTCGATCCGGCCGCCACCCGCACCGTGCGCTCCGGCGATCTGACCGCCGGGGACCTGCGCGCGTACGACACCAAGCGGCAGGCGCCGACCCGGGTGGGCTACCGGGGCCTGGACGTCTACAGCATGGCGCCCTCGTCCTCCGGCGGCACCACCGTCGGCGAGGCCCTGAACATCCTGGAGGGCACGGACCTCGGGAAGCTCTCCCAGGCCCAGTACCTGCACCGGTTCATCGAGGCCTCGCGGATCTCCTTCGCCGACCGGGGCCGCTGGGTGGGCGACCCCGCCGCCGAGAACGTCCCGACCCGGGAGCTGCTCTCGCAGACCTTCGCCGACTCGCGGGCCTGCCTGATCTCGCCCGACCGGGCCCTGACCAGCCCGCTGGCCCCCGGCGACCCGCGCCACCCCGCTCCCTGCGCGAGCACCGGGCAGGCCGCCCCGACCACCTACGAGGGGGAGAACACCACCCACCTGACGGTCGCCGACCGCTGGGGCAACGTGGTGTCCTACACCCTCACCATCGAGTCCACCGGCGGCAGCGGCATCACCGTGCCCGGCCGGGGCTTCCTGCTCAACAACGAGCTGACCGACTTCTCCTTCGCCCCGGCCGCCCCCGGCGTCCCGGACCCGAACCTGCCCGGCCCCGGCAAGCGGCCGCGCTCCTCGATGTCCCCGACCATCGTCCTCAAGGACGGGCGCCCGGTCCTCGCCGTGGGCTCCCCGGGCGGCGCCACCATCATCACCACCGTGCTCCAGACCCTCCTCGGGACCCTGGACCGCGGACTCCCGCTGGTCGACGCGATCGCCGCGCCGCGCGCCAGCCAGCGCAACCAGAGCACCACCGAGCTGGAACCGGGCCTGTGGGACAGCCCGGTCCGCGCCCAACTGGAAGCCCTGGGACAGGGGTTCCGGCCGAACCCGGAGATCGGCGCGGCCACCGGCGTCCAGCGGCTGCCGGACGGCCGCTGGCTCGCGGCCGCCGAGACCACCCGGCGCGGCGGCGGCTCGGCGATGGTGGTGAGCCCGCACGGGCGCCCGTAGGCCCGCTGCTCCTGCGGTCCGCCCCGCCCGCACGGTCCGCCCCGCCCGCACGGTCCGCACGGTCCGCACGGTCCGCCGGCCGTGAGGCCTACGGCGCGGTGAGGATCCGCGGGCCGGAGGGAGTGATCGCGACGGTGTGCTCGGCGTGGGCGGCCCGGCTGCCGTCGACGGTCCGCAGGGTCCATCCGTCGGCGTCGGTCAGATAGTCGTCCGTACCGCCCGCGACGAGCATCGGCTCGATCGCGAGGACCATGCCGGGGCGCAGCTTCATGCCGCGTCCCGGCGGGCCCTCGTTGGGCACGCCCGGATCCTCGTGCATCGTGCGGCCGATGCCGTGGCCCCCGAAGCCGTCGGGTATGCCGTATCCCGCGGCGCGCCCGACACTGCCGATCGCATGGGCGATGTCGCCGATGCGGTTCCCGGGCACGGCCGCGGCGATGCCCGCGGCCAGGGCGCGCTCCGCCGTGGCGATCAGCGCCAGGTCGGCCGGGCGGGGCCGGCCGACGGTGAAGCTGACCGCCGCGTCCCCGGCCCAGCCGTCCAGCGTGGCCCCGCAGTCGATGCTGACGAGGTCGCCGTCGCGCAGCCGGTAGCCGTCGGGGATGCCGTGCACGATCGCGTCGTTGACCGAGGCGCACACCACCGCGGGGAAGGGTGTCGGGGCGAACCGCGGCCGGTACCCGAGGAAGGGCGAGCCCGCGCCCGCCGCGCGGAGCACCTCCCGGGCCACCCCGTCCAGTTCCAGCAGGGATACGCCGACATCCGCGGCCTCGCGCGCGGCGGCCAGGGCGCGGGCGACCACGCGGCCGGCCTCGCGCATCGCATCGATCGATCGGTCCGTCTTGAGTTCCACCATCCCATTACTATACCGGTATTTCTATACCGGGATACAAGTAACGGTATAGAAATTGGGTGGCGGGGTAGCATGACGGCATGGTCCGTACCCCTCTCACCCCGGAAGAGCGCGAGCGCGGCGAGCGCCTGGGCGCGCTGTTGCGCGCGTCGCGCGGCAGCCGCAGCATGGTCGAGGTCGCCGCGGCCGCCGGTCTCTCCGCCGAGACCCTGCGCAAGATCGAGACCGGCCGGGCCCCGACCCCCGCGTTCTTCACGGTCGCCGCCCTCGCCACCACCCTCGGCCTCTCGATGGACGACCTGATGCGGCAGTGCGCCTTCGTGCCCGCCTGGCGCCTGGGGGCCGCCGTCTGACGCCGGACGCCTGACGCCTGAAGGCTGCCGTCCGACGCCTGACGGGACGGCTTGAGCGCCGAACGGCCCAACAAGCGGTGGGAGGAGCCGGGCGCGGGGCAAGCGTGATGGCGTGTCAGCCACGAACGCAACCAAGCGAGTCGGCCTCGGTATCGTCGGAGCCCTGCTGGCGGGCGGCCTACTGCTCGCCGCCTGCGCCGCGCCCGAGGGCCGCGCCCATGCCAGGAGACCGGGCGACGTGGTCTTCCGTCACCCGGGCGTCGTCGTCAGTCACACCGAGCTCCGGAACGCGAAGAGGATGGTCGCGGAGGGTCGGGAACCGTGGCGCACGGCGTACCAGGACCTGCTCCGGAGCCGATACGCCTCCCTCGCCTACACCGCCCACCCGGCCGACGTGGTGCCCTGCCCGTTCGACGCCGGACCGCAGTCCTGTCTGGACGAACGCCAGGACGCCCTCGCCGCCTACACCCACGCCCTGCTGTGGTCGGTGACCGGCAGGACCGCGCACGTCCGCAAGGCCGTCGAGATCATGGACGGCTGGTCCGCGCGGATGAAGCGGCACGAGAAGGACAACGGCGCTCTGCAGGCCGCCTGGTCCGGTTCGACCTGGGCGCGGGCCGCCGAGATCGTCCACGCGGACTACCCGAACTGGGAGAAGGCGCGGGTCGACCGGTTCAAGGAGATGCTGCGCACGGCCTATCTGCCCGCCGTGCGGGCCCAGGTGCCCGCGTACAACGGCAACTGGGAACTGGCGATGACCGACGCCGCCCTGTCCATCGCGGTGTTCCTGGAGGACCGGGCCGTCTTCAAGGAGTCGCTGGAACGATTCCGCACCCGCGTCCCGGCCTACTTCTACCTCCGCAAGGACGGCCCGCACCCGCTCGGCCCCGCCCACACCGGCATCGACACCCCGGACAAGGTCAAGGCGTACTGGTTCCACCAGGGCGCGTACGTCGACGGGATCGCGCAGGAGACCTGCCGCAACCTCACGCACGTCGGCTACGCGCTGGCCGCATCCGCGCACATCGCCGAGACCGCCTGGCACCAGGGCGTCGACCTGTACGGCGAGGAGGGCGACAGGATCAAGACCGCGCTGGAGTTCCACGCGACGTACCAGCTGGGGGAGGAGGCCCCGCAGTGGCTGTGCGGCGGCAGGGTGGAGCGCACCATGGGGCCGGACCTGGAGGTGGCCCTGCACCACTACGCGACGCGGACGGGCGCCGTCCTCCCGCGGACCCGCCGGCTCGTCGAATCGACGCGGCCCGCCGGGACCGACGACCTGTTCGTGGCCTGGGAGACCCTGACGCACGGCGAGGCGCCGCAGGCACCGGTGGCGGACGCTCCGGGCGAGGCACGGGGTGCCGCGCGGGGCGCGGACGAGGTGGAGGTGGACAGCCCGGCGAGCGAGGCTCCAGAGTCCAGGCCCTAGGCTCGGGCCATGACTCTTGAGGAGCTGGGCCGGTCCCGGTACGTCAGTCTCACCACCTTCCGCAAGGACGGGACGCCGGTGGCGACCCCGGTGTGGGCCGTGGCCGACGGCGGCGAGCTGTACATCTGGACGAAGAGCGACACCTGGAAGGTCAAGCGGATCCGCAACAACGGGCGGGTCGCCGTCGCGGCCTGCGACGTGCGCGGGCGCACCCCGGAGGGTGCGACCGCCCTGGAGGGCGAGGCCCGGCTGCTGGACGAGGCGGGCCTGAACCGGGTGCGCAAGCTGATGGCCCGGAAGTACACCTGGCAGTACTGGATGGTGGACGTGCCCGCGACCCTCGCCCGGCGCGGGAAGCGTCCGCACACCGCTATCGCCGTCAAGCTTTGAGATTCCCGTAGCCCGCCCGTAACACGGGTGGGGTCCAATGCGGGGATGGAGACGGTGAGTTCGACGGCGATCGCTCAACTGGCCGAATGCTTACGGGAGTTGACCGAATTCCTGGACCCTGACGCGGGCTGGTACGGGGAGTTCCTGCGCCGGGATCCCGACGGCATGCGGGCCTGTCTCGACGGGGTCGCGATGCCGCCCTGGGACGTCATGGAGTCCCTGCTCCAGGACCTGGCGGCGCTGCGGGGGCCGGAGTTCGCGGCCGAACGGTCAGGGCGGGCGGCCCGGCTGCGGCGGGCCGCCGTCCTCGCCTACGACCGGATGCCGGGCGGCGAGGAGGAGCTGCATGCGCTGCTCGCCGCGTCCAGTGCGCAGCGCGCGGCGTCCGAAGCCGCCGTATACGTCCTGAGCGCGCGGCTCTCGGCCATGCCCGACCCGGCGGCCGCGGCGGCCCTCTCCCGCGAACTGGCCTGGACCCGGGACGACCTCACCCGCGCCACCTCCCGCTGCTCGGACCTCGCCGCCCGCCTGGCCGCCGTTCCGCGGGCATGGGCGGAGCCGGGCCCGGGGTGGTCGCGCGAGGGGGGCGCCGCGGGGGCGGTGCCGTCCGCGAGTGCCGCCGGTGCGGAACCGGAGCGGGAGGGGGAGGGGGAGCGGGAGCGGAGTGTGCCGGCGTCGGCGCCGGCGGGGCACGGTGCGGGTCCCGGTCGGCCGGTGACCCCGGGCGGTGTCGAGGCCGAGTTCTGGCTGGGCGAGGGCGCGGTGTGGCTGCCCGGGCGCGCGGGATCCGGGTCCGGGGCCGGGGACGCGGCGGGGGCGGAACTGCGGGCAGCGGCGTCGGCGGGGCAGGGGCAGGGGCAGGGGCAGGGGCAGGGTTCGGCCGTGGACCCGGGCGGTGCCGAGGGGGTGGTGCGGCCGCCCGGGCGGGCCGGGTCCGGGGGCGCGGGGCGCAGGCCCCGCAAGAGTGGCGGAGCGCGCTTCGCCGGGGCCGCGGAGGCGGATTCCACGGCGGCCGTCGCGGCCCCGCCCGGGCTCACGGACACCCCGGAACCCACCGCCGCTCCCCGCGGTGCCCGCTTCGGCCCCCCGGCCGCGACGGGCCGCCGCGGCCCGCGTACCGCCGGTACCGGCGCGGGTGCGGGTGCGGGTGCGGGCACGGGCCCGGCGGACGGTGCCCGGGACCGGGCTCCGGCGCCTCCCGACGTCCCCACCGTCCGACGCGCCCACCTGTGGGGCGTACCCGGCCCCGCCACGCCGGACGCGGCCCCCGCCCTGGTGCCCGCCCCGGCGCCCGAGTACCCCCGGGACCCGGGACACGGGGCCGCCGCGGTGGCACCCGGTGCCGGGGACCCCGGGTGGGCCGCGCCGACTGCCGTGTCCGGTACGGAAGTTGCCGGCTGGCCCGCGGCCCGGCCGAGCGGTGCGCACACCAGGTGGCCGGAGCCCCCCGGGGCGGACCCCGGCCCCGCGCGGCCCGGGCCCGCGCCCGGGACCGCGGAGGCGGGGTGGGACGTACCCGGCGCCGCGCCCGGGCCCGTACCGGCGGCTACCGCGTGGCCCGCGCCCGGGCCCGCCGGCGTGGAGCCCGGTGCTTCGCCGGCCCGGCTCCCGTGGGCGGAATCCGCCGCCGGGGGCGCGGGGACCGGCGGGGGCGGCGCGGGGACGCCCGTGCTCGTGGGCGAGTTGATCGGGCTGCGGGGGCAGGGGCGGACCGGGGAGGCCCACGCGCTGCTCTGCGAGGCCGCCGGGTGGGACGCGGGGCTGCTGCCCGGGCTGGCCCGGGAGCTGGAGCGGGCCGGGCTCGCGGCCGACTGGGCGGCCCTGTTGTGGGAGGCGGCCTCGCTCCCGCCCGACCGGCTGGCCGCCCTGGCCGCCGCCCTGGGGGACGCCGGCCGCCCCGCAGACTGCGACCGGCTGCTGCGCCAGGGCGCCGCCCGCCCCGCCTCCGAGATCGCGGACGCGGCCCTCGCCCTCGGCGCGGCCGGCCGGGCCCGCGAGGCCGACGCCCTGCTGGCGGCCTTCGTGCGGGTGCGCACCGCCGAGGAAGCGGCCGGCCTCGCCCGCCGCGACCCGCGCTGGTTCGCCCCGCGGCTGCTGAAGGCGGCCCGGGAGCTGTCCGGATCCGCCCACCGGGACCTCGTACACGCCTTCCGTGTGGCCGGAATCGCCACCACCCGCTAGGGCGATCCCGTGTCCGCCCCGGCGCCCCTCCCGCCCGCCTGACCGACTCCCACCTCCAACTGAACACAATCGACCACCGGGCGACTTATGTTGATCGTCTCGGCCATCCGTGCGCGGTGGTCTTGCCCCGGAGTGTGACGAGGCCTACTTTCGACTCCCTACGCACACCATCTACGTGCGTAGAGGCCGGCGTCCCGTCGCAAGGAGCAGCTCATGGCCCACCTCGTCCGCGCCGCGCTGGTCCAGGCCACCTGGACCGGCGACACCGAGTCGATGATCGCCAAACACGAAGAGCACGCCCGCAGGGCCGCCGCCCAGGGCGCGCGGATCATCGGGTTCCAGGAGGTGTTCAACGCCCCCTACTTCTGCCAGGTCCAGGAGCCCGAGCACTATCGCTGGGCCGAGGCGGTCCCCGACGGCCCGACCGTCCGCCGGATGCAGGAACTCGCCCGCGAGACCGGCATGGTCATCGTCGTCCCGGTCTTCGAGCTGGAGAGCGAGGGCTTCTACTACAACACCGCGGCCGTCATCGACGCCGACGGCAGCTACCTCGGCAAGTACCGCAAGCACCACATCCCCCAGGTCAAGGGCTTCTGGGAGAAGTACTACTTCCGCCCGGGGAACCTCGGCTGGCCGGTCTTCGACACGGCCGTCGGCAAGGTCGGCGTCTACATCTGCTACGACCGCCACTTCCCCGAGGGCTGGCGCGCCCTCGGCCTCGCCGGGGCCCAGCTCGTCTACAACCCCTCGGCCACCTCCCGGGGCCTGTCCGGCTACCTCTGGCAGCTGGAACAGCCCGCCTCCGCCGTCGCCAACGAGTACTTCGTCGCCGCCATCAACCGTGTCGGCCAGGAGGAGTACGGCGACAACGACTTCTACGGCACCAGCTACTTCGTCGACCCGCGCGGTCAGTTCGTCGGCGAGGTCGCCAGCGACAAGGAGGAGGAACTCCTGGTCCGCGAGCTCGACTTCGACCTCATCAAGGAGGTCCGCGACCAGTGGGCCTTCTACCGCGACCGCCGCCCCGACGCCTACGGAGGACTCGTACAGCCGTGACCAACCCGATCCCGCTCCACAGCCGTCACCAGGCCGTCATGCCCGACTGGCTGGCCCTGTACTACGACCGCCCCATCGAACTCACCCACGGCGAGGGCCGCCACGTCTGGGACGCGGACGGCAACCGCTACCTGGACTTCTTCGGCGGCATCCTCACCACCATGACCGCCCACGCCCTCCCCGAGGTCACCAAGGCCGTCGCCGAGCAGGCCGGGCGGATCATCCACTCCTCCACCCTGTACCTGAACCGGCCGATGGTCGAGCTCGCCGAGCGGGTCGCCGCGCTGTCCGGCATCCCCGACGCGCGGGTCTTCTTCACCACCTCCGGCACCGAGGCCAACGACACCGCCCTGCTGCTCGCGACGACGTACCGCCGCTCCAACCAGATCCTGGCGATGCGCAACAGCTACCACGGCAGGTCCTTCTCCGCGGTCTCCATCACCGGCAACCGCGGCTGGTCACCGACCAGCCTCTCGCCGCTCCAGACGTACTACGTGCACGGCGCGGTGCGCACCCGCGGGCCCTTCGCGGCGCTGTCCGACGCCGAGTTCACCGCCGCCGCCGTCGCGGACCTGGAGGACGTGCTCGGCCAGGCGCGCGGCGGAGCGGCCGCCCTCATCGCCGAACCGGTGCAGGGCGTCGGCGGGTTCACCTCCCCGCCCGACGGGCTCTACGGCGCCTTCCGCGAAGTCCTCGACCGGCACGGCATCCTCTGGATCAGCGACGAGGTGCAGACCGGCTGGGGCCGTACCGGCGACCACTTCTGGGGCTGGCAGGCCCACGCCCAGAACGGCCCGCCGGACATCATCACCTTCGCCAAGGGCATCGGCAACGGCATGTCCATCGGCGGTGTCATCGCCCGCGGCGAGATCATGAACTGCCTGGACTCCAACTCCATCTCCACCTTCGGCGGTTCCCCGGTCACCATGGCGGCGGGCGTGGCCAACCTCGGCTACCTCCTCGAACACGACCTCCAGGGCAACGCCCGGCGCGTCGGCGGCCTGTTGCTGGAGCGGCTGCGGGCCGTCACGGCGGGCGTGCCCGCCGTACGCGAGGTACGCGGCCGGGGCCTGATGGCGGGCATCGAGCTGACCCGGCCCGGTACCGACCGGGCCGATCCGGAGGCGGCCGCCGCCGTCCTGGAAGCCGCCCGAGCGGACGGCCTGCTGCTGGGCAAGGGCGGCGGGTACAACACCAGCGTGCTGCGCATCGCGCCGCCGCTGTCCCTGACCGTCTCCGAGGCGGAAGAGGGCGCCGAGATCCTCGCGCGGGCCCTGCGCACCCTCGACTAGCGCCGCCGCGCACGAGGCGAACCGGTCACCTCACTCCTCAACCAGACACGGGGGACGGGCACATGCCCCACCGCACCCTGATCACCGGCGGCCTGGTCGTCACCGCCGCCGACGAGCTGCACGCGGACGTCCTGATCGAGGACGGCCGGATCGCCGCGCTCGCCGCGACCGGCTCGGCCGCCGCGGCCGCGTGGACGGCCGACCGTACGCTCGACGCGACCGGGAAGTACGTCATCCCCGGCGGCGTCGACGTCCACACCCACATGGAGCTGCCCTTCGGCGGCACCGCCGCCTCCGACACCTTCGAGACCGGCACCCGGGCCGCCGCCTGGGGCGGCACCACGACCATCGTGGACTTCGCCGTCCAGAGCGTGGGCCACGCCCTGCGCGAGGGACTGGACACCTGGTACGCCAAGGCCGACGGCAACTGCGCCATCGACTACGCCTTCCACATGATCCTCTCCGACGTCAACGAGGGCACCCTCAAGGAGATGGACCTCCTCGTCGAGGAGGGCATCACCTCCTTCAAACTCTTCATGGCCTACCCCGGCGTCTTCTACAGCGACGACGGCCGGATCCTGCGCGCCATGCAGCGGTCCGCGCACAACGGCGGGCTGATCATGATGCACGCCGAGAACGGCATCGCGATCGATGTCCTGGTCGAACAGGCCCTGGCGCGCGGGGAGACCGACCCCCGCCACCACGGCGAGGTCCGCAAGGTGCTCCTCGAAGCCGAGGCCACGCACCGCGCGATCGCCCTCGCCCGGGTCGCGGGCGCTCCGCTGTACGTCGTCCACGTGTCCGCGGAGGAGGCGGTCGCGGAGCTGGCGGCCGCCCGGGACAAGGGGCTGCCCGTCTTCGGGGAGACCTGCCCGCAGTACCTGTTCCTGTCCACCGACAACCTGGCGGAGCCGGACTTCCAGGGGGCCAAGTACGTCTGCTCCACGCCCCTGCGCCCGCGCGAGCACCAGGCGGCGCTGTGGCGGGGGCTGCGGACCAACGACCTCCAGGTGGTCTCCACCGACCACTGTCCGTTCTGTTTCCGCGGCCAGAAGGAGTTGGGCCGGGGGGACTTCTCGAAGATCCCCAACGGGCTGCCGGGGGTGGAGAACCGGATGGACCTCCTGCACCAGGCGGTCCTCGACGGGCACATCAGCCGCCGCCGCTGGATCGAGATCGCCTGTGCGACCCCGGCCCGGATGTTCGGCCTCTACCCGCAGAAGGGCACGATCGCGCCGGGCTCCGACGCCGACATCGTCCTCTACGATCCGCACGCCGAGCAGGTCATCTCCGCCGAGACGCACCACATGAACGTGGACTACTCGGCGTACGAGGGCAGGCGGATCACCGGACGCGTCGACACCGTGCTCTCGCGCGGCGAACTCGTCATCGACCGGCGGGAGTACACCGGCCGGGCCGGCCACGGGGCCTTCGTACCCCGCTCCACCTGCCAGTACCTGTAAGCACCGCACGCCGCACGCCGTAAGGAGCCGCCCGCATGGACTTCGGCCTCGTCCTGCAGACCGACCCGCCCGCCTCCCAGGTCATCAGCCTCATGAAGCGCGCCGAACGCCACGGCTTCCGCTACGGCTGGACCTTCGACTCCGCCGTGCTCTGGCAGGAACCGTTCGTCATCTACAGCCAGATCCTGGCGAACACCCAGAGGATGCACGTCGGGCCGATGGTGACCAACCCGGGCACCCGCACCTGGGAGGTCACCGCCTCCACCTTCGCCACGCTCAACGACATGTACGGCAACCGCACGGTCTGCGGGATCGGGCGCGGCGACTCCGCGATGCGGGTGGCCGGGCGCGCGCCCAACACCCTCGCCCGGCTCGGCGAGGCGATGGACGTGATCCGGGACCTGGCGGAGGGCCGCGAAGCGGTCGTCGACGGCAATCCGATCCGCATCCCGTGGATCAAGGACGGAAAGCTGCCGGTGTGGATGGCGGCGTACGGCCCCAAGGCCCTCGCCCTCGCCGGCCAGAAGGCCGACGGGTTCATCCTCCAGCTCGCCGACCCCTTCCTCACCGAGTGGATGATCAAGTCGGTGCGGGACGCGGCCGTGGCCGCGGGGCGGGACCCGGACGCGATCACCATCTGCGTGGCGGCCCCGGCGTACGTGGGCGACGACCTGGCCCACGCCCGCGACCAGTGCCGCTGGTTCGGCGGCATGGTCGGCAACCACGTCGCCGACCTCGTCTCCCGCTACGGCGAGCACTCCGGCCTGGTCCCGGAGGCGCTCACCGAGTACATCAAGTCCCGCCAGGGATACGACTACAGCCACCACGGCCGGGCCGGCAACGCGTCCACCGACTTCGTCCCCGACGAGATCGTCGACCGCTTCTGCCTCCTGGGCCCGGCGGAGGCGCACATCGAGAAGCTGCGCAGACTCCGGGACCTGGGCGTCGACCAGTTCGCCCTCTACGACATGCACGACGCCCGGGAGGAGACCATCGACGCGTACGGGACCCTGATCATCCCGGCGGTCAACGGTTAGGGAGGCGACCAGGCGCCTGACCGGCCCGCTGAGGAAGCGACCGTCCCGGACGTCGAGCAGGGCCCGCCGCGAAGTCGCTCTTCGCGGCGGGCCCGGAACGCGGGGAGACGTGGGATCAGGCGTGGCGGTGCGCGTGCCGGTTCCCGGTCACGACGCGGTAGAGGGCCAGGAGGATGACGGAGCCGACGATGGCGGCGATCCAGGTGGAGAGGTCGAAGAAGCCGTCGATCGAGTCGACGCCGAATATGACCTTGCCGAGCCAGCCGCCGAGCAGGCCGCCCGCGATGCCGATGAGCATGGTGATGATGATGCCGCCCGGGTCCTTGCCCGGCATCAGGGCCTTCGCGATGAGGCCGGCGAACAGTCCGATGAGGATCCAAGCGATGATGCCCATGAAGGTCTCCTACCTCGTTGAATAAAGCCGGTGTCAGTGCATCGTCTGCACCGTCGGGAAGCTTTCAAACGTATGGATCGGCCGTCCTCCTGCCCGGGTTCCGGTGGGTGCCCCGGCCGGGGAGGAGGCCGGGCCGGGCCGAGTGCGCCGTACGAGTGGCGTGGGGTGGGGAAACGAGGCCGTCGGTGACGAGCCGCGCCACCCGGGATGCGGCGGCCGGCTCAGGCGGACGAGCCGCTGTCCACGACCAGGTCCGATCCGACGACGGAACCGGCGGCGGGCGAGGCCAGGTAGAGGACCGCGGCGGCGACCTCCTCGGCCGCGGCGACCCGGCCCAGCGGGTTCTGCGTCTTGACCCGCTCGGCGCGGTCGGCGTCGCTCTCGCCGGGGCGCAGGGACATCGGGGCGGCCGAGGCGCCGGGGCTGACGACGTTGACGCGTACCCCCTCGTGGATGTGGTCGAGGGCCGCGGCGCGGGAGAGGGCGGTGACGGCCGCCTTGGAGGCGGCGTAGCCGGCGGCGTTCGGGATGCGCAGGTGGGTGCCGATGTTGGAGGAGACGTTGACGATCGCGCCGCCGCCGTTGCGGCGCATGTGGGCGATCTGGTGCTTCATCGCCAGCCAGACGCCGGTGACGTTGGTGCGCAGTACGGCGTCCCAGTCCTCCTCGGTGATGTCGGCGAGGGGGACGGTGCCGCGGAGTATCCCGGCATTGTTGACGGCGATGTCCAGGCCGCCGAAGAGCGCGACGCTCCGCTCGACGAGGGCGCGGACCTGGCCGGAGTCGGTGACGTCGGCGGTGACGGCCTCCGCCGTGCCGCCCGCGGCCCGGACCAGCGCGACGGTCTCATGCAGCGTCGCGGCGGTGCGCCCGGCGGCGACCACGCGGGCGCCCTCGGCCGCGAAGGCGAGGGCGATGGCACGGCCGAGGCCGGTGCCCGCACCGGTGACCAGGACGCTCTTGTCGGTGAAGCGGGTCATGCGGGTTCTCCTTGGAGGCTGAGTGGATGAAGAGATACGGGATCGATATTGGAACGATCGGTTCAAAATGAGGGCAGCGGAAAGGGAGGGCGGGAGTCAAAGGGAGGGCGGGAGTCAAGGGAGCGCGGGACCCCCGCGACGGTTCAGGCCCCCGGGTCCAGGAGGGAGAGGGCCTGTTCGGCCGCGTCCCGGACGCGCGCCGGGTCCTCGGACGCCTTGCCGACGATCCGGATCCCCTGCATCAGGACGAGCAGCATCCTGGCCAGGGCGCGGGGGTCGCGGTCCGCGGGCAGCTCTCCCTGCTCCCGGGCCCGGACGAGGGCCGCGTGGAGGAGGGTCTCCAGGCGGTCCCAGTCGCTCTCGACCCGGCGGGCGGCCCGCGGGTCGTGCGGGGCGAGCTCGGCGGCGGTATTGGTGAGGAAACAGCCGGTCAGCCGGTGCTCGGCGGCGCCCGCCTCGGCGGCGAAGCGGCGCACGAGGGCCCGTACCGCCGGGAGGGCCGGGCCGGGCTGGGAGAGCTCCGTGAGGAGCCTGGGGTGGGTGGCCTCGGAGTAGCGGTCCAGAGCCTTGAGGTACAGCTCGTGCTTGGTGCCGAAGGTCGCGTAGAGGCTCGCGCGGCCGATCCCGAGGTGCTCGACGAGATCGGCCACCGACGTGGCTTCGTATCCGCGGCGCCAGAACAGCTCCAGGGCTGACTGCAGCGCGGCGTCCGGATCGAATTCCTTGGTCCTGGCCATGGGCAAGATCATAAACAGTTCTGGAACGAACGGTCAATAACCTTGCCGTGCCCGCCGTCTCAGGGGGTCGGCGGGCCCCAGCCGTTCGGGCAGGCCGGCGGGGTGCCGGCGTAGGCGTAGGACAGGAAGTCCTGGAGCTCCGGGCCCCAGAAGGGCCACGCGTGCTCGCCCGCGCCCTGGCAGTAGCGGTGGGTGACCGCGCGGTCCTTCAGGTCCTGGTGGAGGGCGGCGTTCCAGGTGCCGATCGCGGTCTCGCCGGTGCCGCCCGCACCGCCCGCGTACAGGGCCATCCTGCCGCTGTACGTGCCGTACTTGCCGTCCAGCGCCAGGTTCACCGGGTTCTGCGCGGGCCAGGTGTCCGGCGGGCCGAAGACCGTGGCCATCCGGTAGGCGGTGTCACCGGTGACCCGGTACTTGCCGTCGAGGAGGCCGGTCCACTGGACCGACGCGCCGACCGTCCAGGTGGACTGGGCGATCAATTCCTGCGCGGCCGACTGGTAGATGTCCGTACCGGCCGAGAACGCGCCCACCGCCGAGAACAGTTCCGGGTAGCGGCCCGCGTAGCGCAGCGCCCCGTAGCCACCCATCGAGATGCCCGCCACGGCCCGGCCGGACGCGGACCTGACCGTGTTGAAGTTCGCGTCGATCCACGGCAGCAGCTGCTTGACGTGGAAGGTCTCCCACCGCGGGGCGAAGAAGCCGTCCGTGTGCCCGGCCCAGTCGCTGTACCAGCCCGCCTGGCCCGCCTCCGGCATCACCACGATGCCCTTGAACGCCGAACCCCGGAGCGCGGCCGTGATGTTGCCCTGGTCGGTCTTCGACCACTGCTCGACATCGCCGGTACCGCCGTGCAGCAGGTACAGCACCGGGTACGGGTGCGCCGGGTCCCGCTGGTACCCCTCGGGCAGCAGGATCCGTACCCGCACCGGCACCTGCGCCGGGTCGATCGACGGGGGCCCGCCGCGCGGGGTGAAGACGGCCGGGGTGGTGAAGGACGCGTCCCCCATGCGCTCGCTCTGGCCCGCTGCGACGGACCAGCTCCGCAGGGTCAGCCCCGACGCGTGGGGAGCGGGCAGCGAGGGGAGCGGGGTACTGGCCCCGGCGGGCGCGGCCGGAGCCGCGAGGGCCAGCACCGCGGCGCCGGCCAGGAGCGCCAGGGCCCGGCGGGCGCGGCGGAGGGCGGACGGCGGGTGCGGCGATGACGCCAAGCGTGCGGGTGCGGGTGCGGGTGACGGCGATGGTGAAGGCGATGGTGACGGCGATGGTGCGCGCATGGAGATCCCCCGTGTGATGGCTCCGTGTGACGCCTCCTGGGGGCGTCTGGGCGCCGGTATAGCACGGCCTCACGCACCCCACCAGGCGGTACGTGCCCCTCCGCTCACCGGCCGCCACCACGGCCGCCACCACGGCCGGTCCGGGGCCGGTCCGGGGGCCGGACCGCCGGGCCTCCGTTTACCCGGGGTCCACCCGCGGGCCCGTCATTGTCAGTGGGGATTGTCGGTGCGGCATGGTCTGATGGAGACATGATCGAAGAGTTTCTTGCCCGTGACCTGTCCGATGTAGAGGAAGCCGTCCGCAAGGCCGCCGCGGTCGAGATCATGCCGAGATTCCGGCAGCTCGCCGACCACGAGGTCGATCAGAAGAGCGGGCCGCACGACCTGGTGACCGTCGCCGACCGGCGCGCCGAGGAGCACCTGACCGCCGCCCTCACCCGGATACTCCCCGGCTCGGCGGTGGTCGGCGAGGAGGCCGTCCACGCCGACCCCACCGTGTACGGGGCGCTGCGCGGCGAGGCCCCCGTCTGGATCGTGGACCCGGTCGACGGCACCCGGCAGTTCGTGGCCGGGGACCCCGGCTTCTGCACGCTGGTGGCGCTGGCCGTACGCGGGGAGATCCTCGCGTCCTGGACCTTCGCGCCCGCCCTGGAGGAGATCGCCACCGCGGTGCGCGGCGGCGGGTCCTTCGTCAACGGCGCCGCCATACGCGCCGGTTCGCCGGAGCCCGGCGCCGAGCTGCGGATCGCCATGGCCCACCCGCTCTACACGAGCGAGGAGGACAAGCGGACCCTGGCCCGGCTCGACGTGCCGGGCGTGGTGGCCCGCCCGTGCGGTTCGGCGGGGCTGGAGTACCTGAAGGTGGCCCGCGGCGAGATGGACGGCCTGGCCTTCACCTGGCCCTCGGCCTGGGACCACGCGGCCGGACTGCTGCTCGTCGCCGAGGCGGGCGGCGCGCAGAGCACCGTCGCGGGCGAGCCGTACCGGGTGGACCGGGACAACGTACTGCCCTTCGCGGTCGGCCGTGACGAGGCGACGGCGCTGCGGATCCGGGACCTGCTGCGCGGCGCGTAGTGCGCCCGGCGCGCGGAGCGGTCGGGGGATCGGGGGTGGACGGGCGGAATATCCTGGGGTCCCCTGGGGCAGTGCCGCTGCCGGACGAAGGAGTCGCATGGTGCCGTCGATTCTCGATGCGGTCGTCGTGGGGGCGGGTCCCAACGGACTGACGGCCGCCGTCGAACTGGCCCGGCGCGGCTTCTCCGTGGCCGTGTTCGAGGCCGCCGACACGGTCGGCGGCGGGGCCAGGACCGAGGAGCTGACCCTCCCCGGCTTCCGGCACGACCCGTGCTCGGCCGTCCACCCGCTGGGCGCGGGCTCGCCCGTGTTCGCCACCATGCCGCTCGCGCGGTACGGGCTGGAGTGGCTGCACGCCCCGCTGCCGATGGCGCACCCCTTCGACGACGGCAGCGCCGCCGTGCTCTCGCGCTCGGTCGCCGAGACCGCCGCGTCCTTCGGACCGCGGGACGCGGGGGCCTACCGCCGCCTCGTCGCGCCGTACCTCGGCAAGTGGGACACCCTCGCGCGGGACTTCATGTCCCTGCCGTCGACCGCGCTGCCCGTCGATCCGCTCACGCTGGCCCGCTTCGGGCTCACCGGGCTGCCCCCGTCCACCTGGCTGATGCGGCGCTTCAAGGACGACCGCGCGCGGTCCCTGTTCGCCGGGCTCGTCGCGCACGTCATCGCACCGCTCGGCGGGATCGCCACCGGCGCCGTCGGGCTGGTCTTCGCGCTCGCCGCGCACGCGGGCGGCTGGCCGATGCCGCGCGGCGGCTCCCAGTCCATCTCGGACGCGCTCACCGCCTACCTGCGCGACCTCGGCGGCTCCGTCCACACCGGCTTCGAGGTCAAGCGCCTCGACGACCTCCCGCCGGCCCGCGCCTACGTCTTCGACACCTCGCCGACCGCGCTGGCCCGGATCGCCCGCCTGGGGCGCGCGTACGACGGCTACCGGTACGGCGCCGGGGTGTTCAAGCTCGACTACGCGCTGGACGGCCCCGTCCCGTGGACCGCCGAGGCGGCGCGGCGCGCGGGCACCGTGCAGGTCGGCCCGCGCGCCCGGGACATCGACGCCGCCCTGCAGCTCACCGCGAGCGGACGGGCGCCCCGTACGCCGTTCCTCATCACCGCGCAGCCCAGCCTGGTCGACCCCGGCCGCGCGCCCGAGGGCAAACACGTCTTCTGGGCCTACGGGCACGTCCCCGCGGGCTGGGACGGGGACCTCACCGAGGCCGTCGAGCGCCAACTGGAGCGCTTCGCCCCGGGTTTCCGCGACCTGGTCCTCGCCCGCGCCACCGCGGGACCGGCGCGGCTGGCCGCCCGCAACCCGAACTACGTCGGCGGTGACATCGCCTGCGGCGCCGCCTCAGGGCTCCAGCTCCTGCTGCGCCCGAAGCTCACCCTCACCCCGTACACCACGGCCCACCCGGCCGTCTTCCTGTGCTCCTCCGCGACGCCGCCCGGGCCGGGCGTGCACGGCATGTCCGGGCACAACGCGGCGAAGGCGGTCTGGCGCCACCTGCGGAAGGGCTCCTCCTGATGGTGCGCATCATCCTGGTCCAGGGCGACATCACGGCCGAGCGGGTGGACGCCGTGGTCAACGCGGCGAACTCCTCCCTGCTCGGGGGCGGTGGGGTGGACGGGGCCATCCACCGGCGCGGTGGGCCGGAGATCCTGGAGGCCTGCCGGGCGCTGCGCGCCTCCCACTACGGCAAGGGGCTCGCGACGGGCCGCGCGGTCGCCACGACGGCGGGTCGGCTGCCCGCCGCGCACGTGATCCACACGGTGGGGCCGGTGTACTCGCGGGACGAGGACCGGTCGGAGCTGCTGGCCTCCTGCTACCGGGAGTCCCTGCGGGTGGCGGGCGAGCTGGGAGCCCGCACGGTGGCGTTCCCCGCGATCTCCACCGGGGTCTACGGCTGGCCGATGGACGACGGGGCGCGGATCGCGGTGGCCGCGGTGCGGGGTGCTGCGGCGGCGCCCGTGGAGGAGGTCCGCTTCGTCCTCTACGACGCGCGGGCGTACGCCGCCTTCGAAGCGGCGTCCACGACCTGACCCCGCCTCAAACGCCGGCGGGGCTGGAAGGGTGGCGGGGCTGGAAGGGTGGCGGGGCCGGAAGGGTGGCGGGGCTGGAAGGGTGGCGGGGCTGGAAGGGTGGCGCCGTCCCGGGCCGGCCCGTTTCCGGGCTGGTCGTGGGGCGCGGTCTTGGCCTGCGGTGGGGGAGTTTCAGCCTGCCCGGCGTTTGAGGGCCCGCCGGAGGTGTCCGTGGGCGGGTCGGGGTGGGCCCCCGCTCCCCAGGGGGGAGGGGGGCCGTGCCGGGTCGGGTCAGAGGGTGTCGGCGGCGATGTTGGCCGCCACGCGTTCCAGCAGCGGGCCCGCGTTCGCGATGCACTTCGCCGTGTCCGGCTCGATCTCCGTCAGCGGGTACGCGCGCCGGATCCCGGCGGCCTGAAGGGCCTCCTGGGTCAGCGCGAGCCGCCCGCACACCGCGACGACGTCCTTGCCCGCCGCACGCGCGGCTGCCGCCACGCCCGCCGGAGCCTTGCCGTGCAGCGTCTGCTCGTCGAGCGAACCCTCACCGGTGATCACCAGCGTGGCGCGCTCCAGCGCCGGGGCGAAACCCAGCACCTCCAGCATCAGCTCGATGCCGGGCCGGAAGGTCGCCCCCAGCAGCAGCGCGCCGTAGCCGATGCCGCCCGCGCCGCCCGCGCCCGCGGCCAGCGCGCACTCGGCCGCCTTCGGGCCGATCGCCTTCTCCAGCACCACCGCGAAGTGCGCCAGCGCCGCGTCCAGCGTCGCCACGTCCTCGGGCGTCGCGCCCTTCTGCGGACCGTAGACCGCCGGAGCGCCCTTCGGACCGGTCAGCGGGTTGTCCACGTCGCTGGCGAGGACGAAGTCCACCTCGGCGAAGCGCGGGTCGATCCCGGACAGGTCGGCCGAGGCCAGCGAGGCCAGACCGCCGCCGCCCGGACCGACCGGTTCACCGTTCGCATCCAGGAACACCGCGCCCAGCGCGGAGAGCATGCCCGCACCGCCGTCGGTGGTGGCGCTGCCGCCCACACCGAAGACGATCGAGCGCGCGCCCGCGTCGAGGGCGGCCTTGAGCACCTCGCCCGAGCCGTACGTGGTCGAGGTCAGCGGGGCGAAGACGCCCGCCGGCAGCAGCTGGAGGCCCGAGGCCTCCGCCATCTCGACCACGGCGGTGCCGTCGCGCAGCGCGAAAGCGGCCGTGACCTGGTCACCGAGCGGTCCGGTGACCCGTACCTCCCGGCGTTCGAACCCGGCCGCCACCGCGGCCGCGACCGTGCCGTCGCCGCCGTCCGCGACGGGAAGGGTCTCGATCTCCACGCCCGGTACGGCCTCGCGGAGGCCCGCCGTCACCCGTTCAGCGACCTGAACGGCCGTGAGCGAGCCCTTGAATTTGTCCGCGGCGATGAGCACGCGCGCGGTCTCAGTTACTGCTCCGTCCGTCACCTTGCTAATCCCTTGCTATCGAACAGTGCAGTCGCGCCGCCCTGAGCCTATCCGGAGGATTCTCCAATGCCCATGGGTGGCCTGGGCCACACCCGGCGCGCCATGGTCATTTATGCGGATATTCCCCCGCATAGTGGGGCCACATGAGTACGGATTCACTGGAACAGCCACGTCCGGACGCCCCGCCGGGTGCCCCGGGCACCCCGCGGGACGAGTCGCCCGACCACATGGTCGTCGGCATCGGGGTGATCGCCGTCCTGGCCGTGGTCGCGTGGGCCGCGCTCGGCAAGCACTCCTTCGACACGGCGTCGAGCACCGCCCTGGCCTGGGTGCTGAACAACTTCGCCTGGCTGTTCGTGATCGCCGCCGATGTGTTCCTGGTCATGTGCGTGGTCCTGGCGATCAGCCGCTTCGGCCGGATCCGCCTCGGGGCCGACGACGCCGAGCCCGAATTCACGAACCTCGCGTGGATCGCGATGATGTTCAGCGCGGGCATGGGCATCGGCCTGATGTTCTACGGGGTCGGCGAGCCGCTCACGCACTATCTGAGCCCGCCCCCGGCCAGCGGCGCGGCGCCCGGTACCGGCGACGCCGCCCGCGCGGCCCTGGAGTACTCCTTCTTCCACTGGACCCTGACCCCCTGGGCCATCTACGGCATCGCCGGCCTCGCCCTCGCCTACGCGACCTTCCGCAAGGGCCGCGGCAACCGCCTCAGCTCCGCCTTCGTCCCGCTCATGGGCCAGGAGCGGGCCGACGGCTGGCCGGGCCGCGCCATCGACCTGCTCGCCGTCTTCGCGACCGTCTTCGGCACCGCGACCAGCCTGGGGCTCGGCGCCCTCCAGGTCGCCAAGGGCCTCAACCTCACCACCGGCGTCCAGGACTCGACCTCCCTCGAGCTGATCATCATCGGGTCGCTGTCCGCCGCCTTCGTGCTCTCGGCCTTCTCCGGCCTGCACAAGGGGGTGAAGTGGCTGAGCACGGTCAACATCGTGCTCGCCGCCGTCCTGATGCTCTTCGTCTTCCTGCTCGGCCCCACCGTCTACATCCTCGACGTGATCCCCGCGAGCCTCGGCGGCTACCTGCACGAGCTGGTGCCGATGGCCAGCCGCACCGGCGCCTTCACGGACAGCGCCTGGCTCGGCGCCTGGACGATCTTCTACTGGGCCTGGTGGCTCTCCTGGGCTCCCTTCGTCGGCACCTTCATCGCGCGGATCTCGCGCGGCCGCACGATCCGCGAGTTCCTGGTCGGCGTGCTGCTCGTACCCAGCGGCGCGACCGTCGTCTGGTTCTGCGTGATGGGCGGCACCGCGATCCGCCTGGATTCCACCGGCGCCGTCGACTTCGCCGCCAAGGTCAAGGACGGTACCGAGGCCTCGCTCTTCGCGATGCTCGACGCCCTGCCGCTGGGCACGGTGACCTCGTACGTCGCCATGGCCCTGGTGATGACCTACTTCGTCACCAGCGCCGACTCCGCCTCGCTCGTCATGGGTTCGCTCACCAGCCGCGGCTCGCTGCACCCGCCCACCTGGCTGGTGGTGACCTGGGGCGTGCTGATGGCCGCGGTCGCCGCCGTGCTGCTGGTCGCGGGCGGCCTCAAGTCGCTCCAGACGGCCACCATCCTCGTCGCGCTGCCCTTCGTCCTCGTGATGCTCCTGGTGTGCTGGGCGCTGGTGAAGGAGCTGCGGGCCGACCCGGGCGCCGGACCCGCCCGCCACCACCCCCTGCACGGGGTGCGCGACGCCGTACGGGCCATGGTCGGCGACGCCCTCACCGAGCAGGGCACGGCCCGCCACCCCCGGCTGCGGCGCGTCGCGGAATCCCGCGCCCGTGACCGCGAGGACGGCGACGGCACGGCCTGACCGAGCCCGGCGAAGGGCCCGGGGCGGCTCTGTAGGGTGACGGGCGTGACCACCACTGATGACTACGCCGCCTACATCGCGAGCCTGCCCCGGGTGCTGGCCGGCGCGGCCGCCCTGTACCGGGACACCGAGGGCCGCGTGCTGCTCGTCGAGCCCAACTACCGCGAGGGCTGGACGCTGCCGGGCGGCACCGTCGAATCGGACCGGGGCGAGTCCCCGCGCGCCGCCGCCCGCCGCGAGAGCGCCGAGGAGATCGGCCTGGACCTCCCGCTCGGCCGGCTGCTCGCGGTGGACTGGGTGCTCGGCACGGCCCGCCCGCCGCTCGTCGCGTACGTGTACGACGGCGGCGTGCTGGACGCCAAGCAGCTGGCCGCCGTCACGCTCCAGGAGGAGGAGCTGATCTCCTGGCGGATGGTGGAGCCCGCCGAACTCACCGCCTACCTGCCCGGCGCGCTGGGCCTGCGCACCGCGGAGGCCTGTCGGGTCCTGCGCTCGGGCGAGGGCACGGCCGAGCTGGAGAACGGCCGGCGCCCCCAATGACCGCGTCGAGGGTGCGAGGGTGACCCGTAACACGATGCCTACAACGGACGGGTCACAATAACCGGATGATCACGATGTACGCCTGGCCCAGCACCGCTGATGGGCCCGACGCCCTGCCCATGGTCCACTTCACCACCGAGGAGCAGGCCGGCGCCGATGTGACGCCCGACGGCGTACCCGTCTGGCTGTTCGACACCGCGATACGCGACGGCGGCTGGGCCCAGTTCACCGATTACGACGGCTGGGCGGCCCCCGCGCCCGGCTGGAACGCCGCCTACCGCCGGGCGGACGACGTCCTGTTCGTCAGCGGCCCCGGCGCCTGCGAGGGCTGGTACCAGGGCAATCTGGGCGCCCCCGCCGAGTGGGTGGACGCCGCGGCCGCCCAGCAGAGCGTGGTACTGCTCGCCGCTCCCGTGCCGCACCCCTCGCTGTACGGGTACGCGGTCGAGGCCGGCGCCGCCTTCGCGCTCCTCGTCCCCCTGCTGGTGGTCTAGAACAGCCCCTCGGGCGCGGCTGCCGTCGTGCCCGCGCGTCCGGACTCGAACTCCAGCAGCCGCACCTTGCGCTCGACCCCGCCGCCGTAGCCCGTCATGCTCCCCGAGGCCCCGATCACCCGGTGGCACGGGACGATGATGCTGATGGGGTTCTTCCCGTTGGCCAGGCCCACCGCGCGCGAGGCGCTCGGCTTGCCCAGCTTCGCCGCCAGCTCCCCGTACGACCAGGTCTCGCCGTAGGGGATGCGCGTCAGCTGGTCCCAGACGCCGCGCTGGAAGTCGGTGCCCTCCAGCCGCAGCGGGAGGTCGAAGTCGGTGCGCTCCCCGGCGAAGTAGGCGGTCAGCTGCGCGACGACGGCCGCGAAGGGTTCCTCGGTGGCCGCGACCCGCGCGCCGAAGGACTCCTCCGGCGGGCGGTGGCGCTGACCGGTCATGTACAGGCCGCTGAGGGTGCCGCCGGTGGCGACCAGGGTGAGCGGCCCGTACGGGCTGTCGACGACGGCGTGCTGCCGGTCGGTGCCGGTGCCGGTGCCGTGGCTGTGGCCGGTGCCGGTGCCGTGGCTGTGGCTGGTGCTGTCCATGAGCGGGTGTCTCCTCGTGTCCGTGCGTGCGGTGCGTGTGCGATGCCTGCGGTGCGTGCGGTGCGGGTGTCGCCGTGCGGGTCAGCCCGGCAGGTGGTTGATCGGGTGGTCGTCGGTGGCCCACAGGTACTGGACGGCGTACGCCCGCCAGGGCCGCCAGGCCGCCGCCCGGGCGGTCAGCGCGGCCGGGGTGGACGGCAGCCCGAGCTCCCGCGCCGCCCGCCGCACCCCGAGGTCCGAGGGCAGGAACGCGTCCGGGTCGCCCAGCGCCCGCATCGCGATCACCTCGGTGGTCCAGGGCCCGAAACCGGGCAGCGCGCCGAGCTGCGCCCGCGCCGCGTCCCAGTCGCTGTCGATGCCGAGCGGCAGCGACCCGTCGGCGAGGGCGCCGACCAGGGTCGTCAGGGTCGTGCGCCTGCTGCGGGGCAGCGCGAGGGCCTCGGGGTCCAGCGCGGCCAGTGCCTCGGCGGAGGGGAACAGGTGGGTCAGGCCGCCCGCCGGATCCGGGTCGGTGACCGGCTCGCCGTACGCCGTCACCAGCCGGGCCGCGTGGGTGCGCGCGGCCGCCGTGGACACCTGCTGGCCCAGCACCGCCCGTACGGCGAACTCCGCCGCGTCGACGGTACGCGGCACCCGGCGCCCGGGAGCCTTGTCCACCAGCGGCGCGAGCAGCGGGTCGAGCCGCAGCTGCTCGTCCACGGCCTCGGGATCGGCGTCCAGGTCCAGCAGCCGCCGGCACCGGCTGATCGCGATCGTCAGGTCCCGCAGGTCGGTCAGGGCCAGCTGGCAGGCGATGTGGTCCGGCCGCGGGCTCAGGGCCACCACACCGGTGCCGAACGGCAGCCGCAGGGTCCGCCGGAAGGCCCCGTCGCGCCACTCCTCGACCCCGGGCACGGCGGTCGCCGCCAGGTGCCCGAAGAGGTTGTCGGGGTTGAGCGGGGCGCGGAACGGCAGCCGCAGCGAGAGCGAGCCGGGCACGCGGGGCTGCGCGGCCCCCCGGTGGGCCTTCTCGGCCCGCACACGCAGCTCGCTGGGGGAGAGGGCGAAGACCTCGCGCACGGTGTCGTTGAACGTCCGGATGGAGGAGAAACCGGCGGCGAAGGCCACGTCGCCCATGGGCAGCTCGGAGGTCTCCACCAGCAGCCGCGCGGTCTGCGCGCGCTGGGCCCGGGCCAGGGCCAGCGGACCGGCCCCCAGCTCGGCGTTCAGCTGCCGCTCCACCTGGCGCGTGGAGTAGCCGAGGCGGGAGGCGAGCCCGGGGACCCCCTCGCGGTCGACCACCCCGTCCTGGATGAGCCGCATGGCCCGGGCGACGGCGTCGGCGCGGGCGTTCCACTCCGGGGAGCCGGGGCTGGTGTCGGGGCGGCAGCGCTTGCAGGCCCGGTAGCCGGCCTGCTGGCAGGCGGCGGCGCTGGGCAGGAAGGTCATGTTCGCGACCTTGGGCGGCACCGCCGGGCAGCTGGGGCGGCAGTAGATCCCGGTCGTCCTGACGGCGGTGAAGAACCATCCGTCGAAGCGGGCGTCCTTCGACTGGACGGCCCGCACGCAGCGCTCGGTGTCGGTGTGCATGCCTCAAGGATCGGACATCGACGGGGGCCGGGCTGGCGGTTTTCCGACATGGACCTAAGGCGCACGCGAAGGGCCCCGGTCGCCTTGTCGGCGGCCCGGGGCCCTTCGTACGTACGGGTGAGCGGTGCGCTACCGGTTACGGCAGCTGGCCGGCCCGCGCCTCGCGCCGGTTGTGGCGGAAGGTGTTGGCCCGCCGGGTGGTCGCGAACAGCGGGATGGTCGCCGCGAGGGCGATCTGCAGCGCGCAGCCGGTCTGGAGCAGGAGCTGACCGCCCGGGGCGTCGAACGCCCAGGCCGCCAGCAGCCCCATCGCGCCGACGATCCAGCTGAGCATCGCCACCGCGAGGACGCCCCGCGGCTTGGGGTACTCGACCCGGCTCACCATCAGCCAGGCCACCCCGATGATCGCCATCGTGGTCGGGATGAAGGGCAGCTCCAGCAGCACGATCGAGACGACCGTGAGCGCGCCGAAGGGGCTCGGCATGCCCTGGAACATGCCGTCCTTCATCGTCACGCAGCTGAATCTCGCCAGTCTGAGCACGACGGCGAGCAGCACGACGATCGCGGCCAGGGCGGACACCCGCTGGTGCGCGTCGTCGGCGACCATGCCGTAGACGAGCACGAAGTACGCGGGGGCCAGCCCGAAGCTGATCAGGTCGGACAGGTTGTCCAGCTCCGCGCCCATGGGCGAGCTGCGCAGCTTGCGCGCCACCAGGCCGTCGCAGAGGTCGAAGACCGCGGCGAGCAGCATCAGTATCACGGCGGTCGCGGCGCTGTGACGCGCCATCCCCGACTCGTCACTGCCGGTGAGGTGCGGGATGAGGATGCCGGTGGTGGTGAAGTACACCGCCATGAATCCGCAGGTCGCGTTGCCGAGGGTGAGGGTGTCCGCTATCGACAGCCGCAGCGAGAGGGGCATCTCCTCGCCGTCGGTCTCCTCCTCGGCGACGGGCACCCAGTCGGACCGGCCGGGGCCGGTCTTCTGGTCCGCCCGGCTCGCCGGTGATTCGGGATCAGTCACGGTCAATTCGAGTCACCCCCGCGGTGGTGGTCTGTCCGACCTCGACCGCGACCTCGACACCCTCGGGAAGGTAGATGTCGACGCGCGATCCGAAGCGGATCAGGCCGATGCGCTCGCCCTGCTCCACCTTGGTGCCGGCCGGCAGGTAGGGAACGATGCGACGGGCGACCGCTCCCGCGATCTGCACCATCTCGATGTCGCCGAGCTCGGTGTCGAAGTGCCAGACGACGCGCTCGTTGTTCTCGCTCTCCTTGTTGAACGCCGGAACGAATCCACCGGGGATGTGCTCCACGGACGTCACCGTGCCCGCGAGGGGCGCGCGGTTGACATGGACGTTCAGCGGGCTCATGAAGATCGCGACCCGGGTGCGCCCGTCCTTCCACGGCATGATGCTCTGCACCACTCCGTCGGCGGGCGAGATGACGCGGCCCTGGGCGATCTCTCGCTCGGGGTCGCGGAAGAACCACAGCATGCCCGCCGCCAGCGCAGTGGTGGGCACGGCCACGGCCGCCCAGCGCCCGGACTTGCGGGCCCGGGCGAGGCTGAGGGCTGCGGTGGCGACGGTCGGCAGAAGCCACGGCGATGCTCCGCGCGCGAGGCGTCCACCGAGGAGGCCGACGCGAGGTGCAGAGGTTTGGCTGTGGGGCATGGATGACCTTCGTAGCGGGTGATTGCCGCGCCGCAAACTGGGGGACGGGACGGCGGCTTTACTGGAATGCTATCGGTTGCACGCAACAACTGGGCAAGCCAGAAGCCGAGTCGATGTCCGTCGGCCAGTGACTGGATGTGACCTTTTCGTCGAAATGATTCGGACATTTCGTGACGGAGAGGTACTTTCAGCCCTGCAGTCGGTACTCCTCGAGCAGGCGTCGCCCAATGATCATTTTTTGGATCTCGGCGGTACCCTCGCCGATCAGCAGCATCGGGGCCTCCCGGTAGAGGCGCTCGATCTCGTACTCCTTCGAGAAGCCGTAGCCGCCGTGGATGCGGAAGGCGTCCTCGACCACCTCCTTGCAGTACTCGGAGGCGAGGTACTTCGCCATCCCTGCTTCGAGGTCGTTTCGTTCCCCGGAGTCCTTTTTGCGTGCTGCATTGACCATCATGGCATGGGCGGCCTCGACCTTGGTAGCCATCTCGGCCAGCTTGAACTGGATCGCCTGGTGCTCGGCGATGGCCTTTCCGAAAGTGTGACGTTGCTGGGCATACGAGACACCCAGCTCGAACGCACGCTGAGCGACGCCGCAGCCACGTGCCGCCACGTTGACACGGCCGACCTCGACCCCGTCCATCATTTGGTAAAACCCTCGGCCGGTTGTCCCGCCGAGTACCCGATTGGCCGGAATGCGCAGTCCGTCCATGATCATCTCGGTCGTGTCGACACCCTTGTAGCCCATCTTGTCGATCTTGCCCGGGATCGTCAGGCCCGGACGGACCTCACCGAACCCGGCGTCCTTCTCGATCAGGAAGGTCGTCATCGACTTGTGGGGAGCGGTGCCCTCGGGGTGGCCTTCGTCACTCCGCACGAGGACGGCGACCAGTGTCGAGGTGCCGCCGTTCGTGAGCCACATCTTCTGGCCGTTCAGGACGTACTCGTCGCCGTCCTTCACCGCCTTGGACGTGATGGCCGACACGTCGGAGCCCAGGCCCGGCTCGGACATCGAGAACGCGCCGCGGATCTCGCCCGCCGCCATCCGCGGGAGGAAGTGGTCCTTCTGCTCCTGCGTGCCGTGCTGCTTGATCATGTACGCCACGATGAAGTGGGTGTTGATGATGCCCGAGACGGACATCCAGCCCCGCGCGATCTCCTCCACGCACAGCGCGTAGGTGAGCAGGGACTCACCCAGGCCGCCGTACTCCTCCGGGATCATCAGGCCGAAGAGGCCGAGTTCCTTGAGACCGTCCACGATCTGCTGCGGGTACTCGTCGCGGTGTTCCAGCTGGGTCGCGACCGGGATGATCTCCTTGTCGACGAACTCCCGGACGGTCTTGAGGATCTCCCGCTGGACGTCGTTGAGGCCGGCGGTCTGGGCAAGTCGGGTCATGGTGCTACTTCCCCTGTTCCTTCAGCGTGGGGCGGCCGGGCTGTTCGCCGCCGCGCTCCTTGATGTACGTCTCGGTCGGAACCATCACCTTGCGCCGGAAGACGCAGACGAGGGTGCCGTCCTGCTTGTAGCCCTTGGTCTCGACGTAGACGATGCCGCGGTCGTTCTTGGACTTCGACGGGGTCTTGTCCAGGACCGTGGTCTCGCCGTAGATCGTGTCGCCGTGGAAGGTGGGCGCCACGTGCCGCAGCGACTCGATCTCCAGGTTGGCGATGGCCTTCCCGGAGACGTCCGGCACCGACATGCCCAGCAGCAGCGAGTAGATGTAGTTGCCCACGACCACGTTCTTGCCGAAGTCGGTGGTGTTCTCCGCGTAGTTGCTGTCCATGTGGAGCGGGTGGTGGTTCATGGTCAGCAGGCAGAAGAGATGGTCGTCGTACTCGGTGACCGTCTTTCCGGGCCAGTGCTTGTAGACCGCGCCGATCTCGAACTCTTCGTAGGTGCGTCCGAACTGCATGCTGCTCAGGCCTCCGGGATCTCGAACTTGGTGGTGCGCTGCATGCCGGCGGCGCGGCCCTTGCCCGAGATGACCAGGGCCATCTTGCGGCTGGCCTCGTCGATCATCTCGTCGCCGAGCATCGCGGAGCCCTTCTTGCCGCCGGCCTCCGAGGTGCACCAGTCGTAGGCGTCCAGGATCAGTTCGGCGTGGTCGTAGTCCTCCTGCGAGGGGGAGAAGACCTCGTTCGCGGCGTCGACCTGGCCGGGGTGCAGCACCCACTTGCCGTCGAAGCCGAGGGCCGCGGCGCGGCCCGCGACCTCGCGGTAGCCGTCCACGTTCTTGATCTGGAGGAAGGGGCCGTCGATCGCCTGGAGGTCGTGCATGCGGGCCGCCATCAGGATCCGCATCAGGATGTAGTGGTAGGCGTCCGCGCCGTACCCGGGCGGCTGCATGCCCACGACCAGCGACTTCATGTTGATCGAGGCCATGAAGTCGGCCGGGCCGAAGATGATGGTCTCCAGCCGCGGGGAGGCGGCGGCGATCGCGTCGACGTTCACCAGGCCCTTGGCGTTCTCGATCTGCGCCTCGATGCCGATCTTGCCGACCTCGAAGCCCATGGTCTTCTCGATCTGCGTCAGCAGCAGGTCGAGGGCCACCACCTGCTGGGCGTCCTGGACCTTCGGCAGCATGATGCAGTCGAGGTTCTGGCCCGCGCCCTCGACGACCGTGATCACATCGCGGTACGTCCAGTGCGTGGTCCAGTCGTTGACGCGCACGACCCGGGTCTTGCCGGTCCAGTCGCCGTTGTTCAGCGCGTCCACGATGGTGTGGCGGGCGCCTTCCTTGGCGAGCGGTGCGCAGGCGTCCTCCAGGTCGAGGAAGACCTGGTCGGCCGGCAGGCCCTGGGCCTTCTCCAGGAAGCGCGGGTTCGAACCCGGCACCGCGAGACAGGAGCGGCGCGGCCGCAGCCGGTTGACCGGGGAAGAGGGCGTGGTCATGCGGGGACCTCCGTGCTTGCGACGTTCTCTAGTGGGTGGAGCTTGTTCGCCGTGCGGATCTCGTCGACGATACGGCCGATGATCTCCGTGATGCCGAAGTCCTTGGGGGTGAAGACGGCGGCGACCCCGGCCGCCTTCAGGGTGACGGCATCGGCGTTCGGAATGATGCCTCCGACGATGACGGGGATGTCACCCGCCCCCGCCGCCCGGAGGCGTTCGAGCACGTCGGGGACCAGCGCGCAGTGCGAGCCGGACAGGATGGACAGTCCCACGCAGTGCACGTCCTCGGCCAGGGCGGCCGTGGAGATCTCCTCGGGAGTCAGCCGGATGCCCTGGTAGACCACCTCGAACCCGGCGTCGCGGGCCCGCACGGCGATCTGCTCGGCGCCGTTGGAGTGCCCGTCCAGGCCGGGCTTGCCGACCAGCAGCCGCAGCCGCCCGACGCCCAGGTCCTCGGCCGTCCGCGTCACCTTCGCGCGGACCTCGGCCATCGGCGTGCCCGGCTCGGCGGTGACGGCCACCGGGGCCGAGGAGACGCCGGTCGGTGCCCGGAACTCGCCGAACACCTCGCGCAGGGCCGTCGCCCACTCGCCGGTGGTGACACCGGCGCGGGCGCACTCCAAGGTGGCCTCCATCAGGTTCTCGGTGCCGGCCGCCGCCTCCTTGAGCCGGTCCAGGGCCTGCCGGGTGGTGGGGAAGACGAACGGATCGCCGTTGCCCTGCCGGTCGGAGGACTCCTCGCGCTCGGCGCGCCAGCGGCCGATGCGCTCGACGGTCAGCGCCTCGACCGCCCCGTCCACCGTCATGATCGCGCCGTCCAGGTCGGCGGTCAGCGGGTTCGGCTCGGTCTGCTGGAAGCAGTTGACGCCGACGATCTTGTCCTCGCCGTCCTCGATCCGGGCCCGCCGCTCGGCGTGCGAGGAGACCAGCTGGGACTTCAGGTAGCCGGACTCGACGGCGGCCATGGCCCCGCCCATCTCCTGGATCCGCTCGATCTCCGCCATGCATTCGGTGACCAGGGAGTCGACCTTGGCCTCGATGACGTGCGAGCCCGCGAAGATGTCCTCGTACTCCAGCAGGTCGCTCTCGAGCGCGAGCACCTGCTGGATCCGCAGCGACCACTGCTGGTCCCAGGGCCGGGGCAGGCCCAGCGCCTCGTTCCACGCCGGCAGCTGCACGGCGCGGGCGCGGGCGTCCTTGGAGAGGGTGACCGCCAGCATCTCCAGCACGATCCGCTGGACGTTGTTCTCCGGCTGCGCCTCGGTCAGGCCGAGGGAGTTGACCTGGACGCCGTACCGGAAGCGCCGCTGCTTCTCGTTCTCGATGCCGTAGCGCTCGCGGGTGACCCGGTCCCAGATCCGCCCGAAGGCGCGCATCTTGCACATCTCCTCGATGAAGCGGACGCCCGCGTTCACGAAGAAGGAGATACGGGCGACCACCTCGCCGAAACGTTCCGCCGGGACCTGGCCCGAATCGCGGACCGAGTCCAGCACGGCGATGGCCGTGGACATCGCGTACGAGATCTCCTGGACCGGAGTGGCCCCCGCCTCCTGCAGGTGATAGCTGCAGATGTTGATCGGGTTCCACTTCGGGATGTGGTTGACCGTGTACGCGATCATGTCCGTCGTCAGGCGGAGCGAGGGCCCGGGCGGGAAGACGTGCGTCCCGCGCGAGAGGTACTCCTTGACGATGTCGTTCTGGGTGGTGCCCTGGAGCTGCGCGATGTCCGCGCCCTGCTCCTCGGCGGCCACCTGGTAGAGCGCCAGCAGCCACATGGCGGTGGCGTTGATCGTCATCGAGGTGTTCATCTGCTCCAGGGGAATGTCCTGGAACAGCCGCCGCATGTCGCCGAGATGGGAGACGGGAACGCCGACCCGGCCGACCTCGCCGCGGGCGAGGACGTGGTCGGGGTCGTATCCGGTCTGCGTCGGCAGGTCGAAGGCGACCGACAGACCCGTCTGGCCCTTGGCGAGGTTGCGGCGGTACAGCTCGTTGGACGCCTCGGCCGTGGAGTGACCGGCGTACGTCCGCATGAGCCACGGCCGGTCCTTCTGGCGCTCTGTCATCTCAAGCGATCCTTAAGCCCTTTGGCGTCTCAGACGTCGCGGAAACGGTTGATGGCGTCGAGGTGCGTCGCGCGCATCTCGTGGTCGCGCACGCCCAGCCCCTCGGAGGGGGCCAGCGCGAGGACGCCGACCTTGCCCTGGTGCAGGTTGCGGTGGACGTCGTAGGCGGCCTGGCCGGTGTCCTCCAGGGAGTACACCTTCGACAGGGTGGGGTGGATCTTGCCCTTGGCGACCAGGCGGTTGGCCTCCCACGCCTCGCGGTAGTTCGCGAAGTGCGAGCCGATGATGCGCTTGAGCGACATCCACAGGTAGCGGTTGTCGTACTCGTGCATGTAGCCCGAGGTGGAGGCGCAGGTGGTGATCGTGCCGCCCTTGCGGGTGACGTAGACGCTGGCGCCGAAGGTCTCGCGGCCCGGGTGCTCGAAGACGATGTCGATGTCCTCGCCGCCGGTCAGCTCGCGGATGCGCTTGCCGAAGCGCTTCCACTCCCGGGGGTCCTGGGTGTGCTCGTCGCTCCAGAACTTGTAGCCCTCGGCGTTGCGGTCGATGATCGACGTCGCGCCCATCGACCGGCAGATCTCGGCCTTCTGCTCGCTGGAGACGACACAGATCGGGTTGGCGCCGCCGGCCAGGGCGAACTGCGTGGCGTAGGAGCCGAGTCCGCCGCTGGCGCCCCAGATCAGGACGTTGTCGCCCTGCTTCATGCCGGCGCCGTTGCGGGAGACCAGCTGGCGGTAGGCCGTGGAGTTGACCAGGCCGGGGGAGGCGGCCTCCTCCCAGCTGAGGTGGTCCGGCTTGGGCATCAGCTGGTTGGACTTGACGAGAGCGATCTCCGCCAGGCCGCCGAAGTTGGTCTCGAAGCCCCAGATCCGCTGCTCGGGGTCGAGCATCGTGTCGTTGTGGCCGTCCGAGGACTCCAGCTCGACCGAGAGGCAGTGCGCGACGACCTCGTCGCCCGGCTTCCAGGCGTTGACGCCCGGGCCGGTGCGCAGGACGACGCCCGCCAGGTCGGAACCGATGACGTGGTACGGCAGGTCGTGCCGCTTGGTCAGCTCCGAGAGGCGCCCGTAGCGCTCCAGGAAGCTGAAGGTGGACACCGGCTCGAAGATCGAGGTCCACACGGAGTTGTAGTTGACCGAGGAGGCCATGACGGCCACCAGGGCTTCGCCCGGGCCGAGTTCGGGCACCGGGACCTGGTCCAGGTGCAGGGACTTGCGCGGGTCCTTCTCGCGGGTGGTGAGCCCCGCGAACATTTCCGCCTCGTCCTTGTGCACGGTGATCGCGCGGTAGGACTCGGGGAGCGGCAGGGCCGCGAAGTCGGCGGCCGTCGCGGCCTGCGACTGGATCGCGTCCAGGATGTCCTTCACGGTGGTGCCTCCGGCTGGCGCTGAGGGAACGCTGAGGGAAATGTCGACGGTGGAACAAGAGCGGGCGGTGGTGCTGAGGGTGTGCCGTCGGTCCGGCGGGGGTGGTGCGTGGCGACGCGCGGGTGGCGCGGAGGGTGCCTGTGACGCAGGCGTCCGGGGCGCGCTCCCCGCCGTGGTGGGCGTGGATCGCGGGGACATCCGGACGAGATTCAACGTATGGCACCCCGTGTCACTCGACAAGGCACTGCGTGCCAAAAGTTTCTCTCATTTGCCGATTGACCTGCACGAATGAGCGATGATCGATCAGAGTTACCCACGAGTAGGGGCAAGGCGGACACAACGAAAGGGCCGCCCCCGGAACGGGAGCGGCCCTTGTGACAAGAGTTCCTACTTGTTGCGCAGCGCCTCTTCGATCGTCCTCATGACCTCGTCCAGCGGAGCGTCCGTACGGGCCACCGCGACCAGTACCTCGCCCTCGGTGCGGACCGCGGCCGGAGCCGGCGCCCCGGCCTGCGAGCGCCCCGCCCCGATCCCCGAGCCGAAGGTCTTGCGCACGATCGAGAAGGCGTGGTCCAGCTGCCCCTCCACGTCCCCCTGGCCGCCCGCCCGCAGCCAGCGCCGCAGCACGTGGTTGTGGGCGGTGACCACCGCGGACGCCGCGACCTCGGCGAGCAGCGGATCGTCATTGCCGGCGTGGTGGTCCTGCTCGTCGAAGTGGGCCAGCAGATAGCGCGTGAAGAGCCGCTCGTAGCGGGCCACCGAGGCGATCTCGCGCTCCCGCAGCGCCGGCACCTCGCGGGTCAGCCGGTAGCGCTCCACCGACACCGCCGGGGAGGCGGCGTACATCTTCATGACTTCCTTGATCCCGCGGCACACCGTGTCGAGCGGGTGCTCGTGCGCCGGGGCCACGTCCAGGACCGCCTCGGCCCGGGTCAGGGTGTCGTCGTGGTCCGGGAAGATCGCCTCTTCCTTGGACCGGAAGTGGCGGAAGAAGGTCCGCCGCGCGACCCCCGCCGTCGCCGCGATCTCGTCGACCGTGGTGGCCTCGTACCCCTTGGTCGCGAACAGCTCCATGGCCGCGGCGGCCAGCTCGCGGCGCATCTTGAGGCGCTGGGCGGCCGCCCGGGTACCCACGGCGCTCTCCGGGGCGTCGGAGGCCGAGGTGGCGCGGGAGGAGGACTTGGCGGGCTGGGACATAGAGCGAAAGTACTTCATTCGCGCAGGAGAGCGCTCCTGCGGGGGCAGGGACAGGGGTGGATGCGGGGGAGGGCCCGCACTGGGCTCGGTGGGTGTGTCCCGCCGTGAGGGTCCGGCAGTCCCGAGCAGCCCTCCCCACGCATCCGGCTCTGGTGCCCGCCGGGCGGGCCGTGGCTTACCGGCGGGCGTACTCACGGAAACCGCGGCCGGTCTTCCGGCCGAGGCAGCCCGCCGCGACCAGGTGCTCCAGCAGCGGGGAGGGGGCCAGCCCCGGGTCCCGGAACTCCTTGTGGAGGACCTTCTCGATCGCGAGCGAGACGTCGAGGCCGACCACGTCGAGCAGCTCGAAGGGCCCCATCGGGTACCCGCCGCCCAGCTTCATCGCGGCGTCGATCTCGTCCAGGCTCGCGTAGTGCTGCTCGACCATCTTGATCGCGTTGTTGAGGTACGGGAACAGCAGCGCGTTCACGATGAACCCCGCGCGGTCCCCGCAGTCCACCGGGTGCTTGCGCACCTTCACGCAGATCCCGCGGACCGTGGCGTGCACGTCGTCCGAGGTCAGGACCGTACGGACCACCTCGACGAGCTTCATCGCCGGAGCCGGGTTGAAGAAGTGCATGCCGATCACGTCCTGCGGACGCGAGGTCGCGCGGGCGATCGCGATCACCGGCAGGGAAGAGGTGGTCGTGGCGAGCACCGCGCCCGGCCGGCACACCTTGTCCAGGGCGGCGAACAGCTCCTGCTTGACCGCGAGGTCCTCGGCGACCGCCTCGACGGCCATGTCCACCTCGGCGAAGGCGTCCAGGGAACCGGCGGGGGAGATCCGCTCCAGGGTACGCGCGGCGGCCTCCGCGGTCAGCCGGCCCTTGTCCACCGCGCGGGCCAGGGACTTGCCGATCG
Source organism: Streptomyces sp. NPDC002138 (assembly GCF_040296485.1). NCBI lineage: Bacteria > Bacillati > Actinomycetota > Actinomycetes > Kitasatosporales > Streptomycetaceae > Streptomyces > Streptomyces sp. NPDC002138. The sequence goes on from NZ_JBEOXE010000038.1 coordinate 79,090, forward strand.
CGGCCTTCGCCGCGTCCGCCTTGTCCTGGCTGCGCGCCGCCAGCACCACCGAGTAGCCCGCCTGCGCGAAGACCTGGGCGATGCCGCTCGCCATCGTGCCCGACCCGGCCACGCCGACCGTGGAGACCGGGCGGCTGGAGGCGATCACGGCCCCGTCCAGCGGGGTCTGCAGGTCGCGCACGATGACCGGGCTGCCCTGGGCCTCGTACGTGTAGAAGCCGCGCCCGGACTTGCGGCCGGTCAGCCCCGCCTCCGCGAGGTGGCCGAGGATCGGGGCCGGGGCGTGCAGCCGGTCGCCGGAGGAGGCGTACATGGCCTCCAGCACCGTCCGGGCGGTGTCGACGCCGATCAGGTCGAGCAGGGCCAGCGGGCCCATCGGCAGGCCGCAGCCCAGCTTCATCGCCGCGTCGATGTCCTCGCGGGAGGCGTACTTGGCCTCGTACATGGCGGCGGCCTGGTTCAGGTAGCCGAAGAGCAGCCCGTCCGCGACGAAACCGGGCCGGTCACCGACCGCCACCGGCTCCTTGCCCAGCTCGCGGGCGAGCGCCGTGACCGACTCGACGGCGCTCGGCGCGGTGAGCACGCAGGAGACGATCTCGACGAGCTTCATGGCCGGGGCCGGGTTGAAGAAGTGCAGGCCCAGCACCCGCTCGGGGCGCAGGGACTCGGCGGCGAGCCGGGTCACCGACAGCGCGTTGGTGCCGGTGGCGAGGATCGTGTCGGGGCGCACGACCCGGTCCAGCGCGGCGAAGACCTGCTGCTTCAGCTCGTAGGACTCCGGGACGACCTCGATCACGAGATCGGCGTCGGCCGCCGCGGACAGCTCGCCGAAGGTGCGGAAGCGGGAGAGGACGGCGTCGCGCTCCTGCTCGGTGAGCTGCTCACGGGTGACCGAGCGGGCGGTCGAGGCGGCCAGCGCGGCGGTGGCCCGCCGGGCGGCGCTCTCGTCGGTGTCGATGCCGATGACCTCGCGGCCGGCCCGGGCGAGGACCTCGGCGATACCGGTGCCCATGGTGCCGAGACCGACGACGGCGACCGTCTGCGGGGAGGAGCCGGGGGAGGGCGGGGTGGGCTGACTGGACTGACGGTCCATCGCGGGACTCCAGTGAAGAGTGACGACTGAGGGAGGGCGCGCGCAGCGCGCGCCGGAATGCCGTGCGGGGCGTGCCGCGGTACGGGCCTGGGCCCGGAGCGGGCGGATGCCGAGCAGGGCGGTGCCGTGCGGGGCGGAGAGCGGCGGACCCTGTCCCGGGGCCACGCCGTACGAACATCGGTACCCGAGCTGATCGGGGACCGGACCGACGGACACGGGGGCGGCTGCGTCACCAGGCCGCCCTCGTACGTGTTGAGAAGGACAGTAACCCGTCGGTAACCAGTTGGCCAGAGCACGGGAGATGTGACGTACACCGCTCGCCCGCGCCCCGGCCCACCTAGGGTGGGCGGGTGAACGTGCTGGAGCGGCTGCGGGCAGAGGCGGACCAAGCGCCGGAGTACGAAGCGCTGTTGGCGGCGCGGCCCGACGCGCTGGCCGATGCGCTGACCGCGGTAGGCCGCCCGCTGTGGGCCCGGGAGCTGGCGGCCTACCGCCTCGGGCTGGCCGGTGACCGGCGCGCCTTCGAGTCCCTGGTGCTGCTCCTCAACCACCGCGACCCGCCGCGCTGCGAGGCCGCCGCGCAGGCCCTGGCGGTACTGAACGACCCCCGGACCGCCCGCGCGGCGGCGGCCCTGGCCACCAACGAGCTGCGCACGGCCTACGCCCTGCACCCGGTCCGGCTCCTGGTGGCGCTGCGGGCCCCCGAGAGCGTCCCCACCCTGATCGCCACCCTTTCCCGGCTGCTGGGGCCGCACGATCCGTACGGGCGGGTGGCGCTCGCCTGCGTCGAGGGCCTGGGGGCGCTCGCGGACCCGCGCGCCCGGGAGGTGCTGACGCGGGCCCAGTCCCACCCGCGCCTCGCGGTGGCGGCGACCCGGGCCCTGCGGGAGCTGGACGCCCCCGCCTAGTAGTGCTTTGTTAGCTGCTCTTGTCACGGCGTGTGTCTGGTAGTTCGCTGGTTGTATGAGGGCTGGGGAGCTTGCTGCGGTTCGGGTCCGG